>DASQLD010000204.1:0-7100 GCA_035630195.1 Bryobacteraceae bacterium | reverse complement strand
AAGCCAAGTATCGGGCACGGTAGCGGAGATCTATGTCGACTACAACTCGCCGGTGAAGAAGGGGCAGATTATCGCAAAGCTCGATCCGTCGCAATTGCAGGCGCAGGTGACGCAGGCGACTGCCAATCAGTTGAGCGCGACCGCGGCGATTCAGACGGCGCAGAACTCGGTGTTGAGCGCGGATGCGGCTGTGCAGGCCAATGAGGCGAATGTCGAGCGAGCAAAGTCGGTTGTCGCCGATGCGCAGCGGAATCTCGATCTGACCGAGAGCATGGTCAACGCGGGTGTGACGGCCCGGCAGCAGGTGGACCCGGCGAAAGCGGCGGTAGTGCAGGCAAATGCTCAACTGCAGCAGGCGATTGCGCAACTGAATCAGTCGAAGGCGCAGGCGCAGTCAGCGCGATCGCAGGTGAACCAGGCTCGGGCGCAGGCGCAGCAGGCGGGCGCGTCGGTACAACTGGCTTCGGTCAATCTGGAGAACTCGATTATACGGGCGCCTATCGATGGTGTGGTGGTGGCTAGGAACGTGGATGTGGGTCAGACGGTGGCGGCGAGCTTTCAAGCTCCGACGTTGTTCCTGATCGCGAACGATCTGCGGAAGATGCAGGTGCTGGCGAACATCGATGAAGCGGACATTGGACAACTGGGTCCGGATAGCCGGGTGACATTTACTGTGGATGCGTTCCCGTCAGAGGATTTCAAGGGTCGGATCTCGCAGATTCGCCTTGCGCCGCAGACTTTGCAAAACGTTGTGACGTACACGGCTGTTGTCCAAGTTGACAATCCGGAGCTGAAGTTGAAGCCCGGAATGACGGCGAATGTCACGGCGATTGTCGCGGAGAAGCGCGATGTGGTGACCATACCGAATGCGGCGCTGCGTTTCCGGCCAGCGGATGCCCGTGGCAGCGGACCGACGGTGTGGAAGATCGCAGGCACACAGTTGACGCCGGTCCCGGTGAGGTTGGGTGTTACGGATGGCGTGAAGACTGAGGTTGTATCGGGCGCGCTGCAGCCTGGCGACAAGGTTGCTGTTCCGCAGGCCGCTGCCGGCGCGGGGCGTACTGCGCCACCGGCAGCCACACGCAACCCGATGATGCCAATGGGCGGAGGACGGCGACGATGAACAAAGTAATCGACGTACGCGATCTTCATAAGGTTTACGACTCGGGCGAGGTTCGGGTGCACGCGCTGAAAGGCGTTTCTCTTTCGATCGAAGAGGGCGAGTTCGTGGCGATTATGGGCACGTCGGGGTCGGGTAAGTCGACGTTGATGAATATCCTGGGTTGCCTGGACCGGCCGACATCGGGCTTGTATCTACTCGATGGAATCGATGTCTCCGAGTTGAATAAGGATGATCGCGCCGATATTCGTAATTCGAAAATCGGGTTTGTGTTTCAGGGATTCAACCTGCTTCGGCGCACAAGCGCGATTGAGAATGTCGAACTGCCGTTGCTGTACGCGGGAGTGAATGCGGCCGATCGTGTGGCGCGCAGCCGGTATGCGTTGAGCCTCGTGGGTCTGGCGCATCGGGAGGACAGCTATCCGAACCAGCTTTCCGGCGGTCAGCAACAACGTGTTGCGATTGCGCGGGCGCTGGTGAATAGTCCGTCGCTGGTGCTGGCGGACGAGCCCACGGGAAATCTCGATAGTCGAACATCGGTGGAAGTGATGAGCGTGTTCCAGCGGTTGAATCGGGAGGCGGGAATCACGATTGTGCTGGTGACGCATGAAGCGGATATTGCGCAGTACGCGCAGCGTGTCGTTGTGGTTCGCGACGGCTTGATTATGAAGGATCAGCGAATCGTGAATCGTCGTGACGCGGCGGAGGAGCTGGAGGTGGAAGCGTTATGATCGGAGCCGTTTTGAAGATTGCTTTGCGCGCGCTGGCGCGGAATAAGGGGCGGTCTGCGCTCACAATGCTCGGCATCATTATCGGTGTCGCGTCGGTTATCGCGATGGTGAGCCTTGGACAGGGCGCACAGAAGCAGGTGCAGCAACAGATCGAGAGCATGGGAACGAACATGCTGATCATCTCAGCAGGCAGCCAGCGCACGGGTGGAGTGCGGAGTGGGGCGGGCACCAGCACCACACTCACACCGGAAGACCTGGATGCGATTCTTCGTGACGCCCCTGCTGTGACGGCGTTGAGTCCTAGCGTGAATGTTCCGGTCACACTAGTGTTTGGCAATGGGAACTGGAGCACGCGCGGGGAAGGTGTGGCTCCGACATATCCGTCGATTCGGAACTGGACGGTCGCTTCGGGTGAGTTCTTTACGGAGACGGATGTTAGGACAGCGGCTCGGGTGGCGGTGATTGGACAGACCGTTGCAAGTCAGTTGTTCGGTGGCGGTGAGCCGCTGGGACAGACGATACGGCTTCGTAATTTGCCGTTTCGCGTGGTAGGGGTATTGGGCGCCAAGGGACAATCGCAGTTCGGGCAGGACCAGGACGATACGGTCTTCATTCCCTATACGACCGCGATGAAGAAGCTTCTATCCACGCAATATGTTCCGACAGCTTATGCGTCGGCGGCAAGCACCCAGGCGACGTTTGAGGCGGAATCGCAAATCAACGATATTCTGCGCCAGCGGCATAGCATTCGCGATGGGCAGGAGAACGATTTTACGGTTCGCAATCTGACGGATCTGGCGAACTCGGCGGAACAAACGACACGGATTATGACGATGCTGCTCGGGAGCATTGCCGGTGTGTCCTTGCTGGTGGGCGGAATCGGGATCATGAATATCATGCTGGTCTCAGTGACCGAGAGGACGCGCGAGATCGGTATTCGCATGGCTGTCGGCGCGAAGTCAAAGCACGTGCGGACGCAGTTTCTGCTGGAGTCACTCGTGCTGGGTTTGGCCGGCGGACTGATCGGTATTGCGACTGGCGTTGGCTTGTCAGCGTTGACTTCGAGTGTGTTCGGATGGCCGGCTACGATTTCGCCCACGGCGGTATTTTCGTCGGCCGTCTTTTCGATGGCGATCGGTGTATTCTTCGGCTATTATCCGGCGCGCAAGGCGGCGGCGCTGGATCCTATCGAAGCGCTGCGATTTGAGTAATCGATCGAGCGTGACCAGCGGTACGTAGACGTACAGGAGGGTCTTGCAAGCGTGTTTCTCCCTATTGGCAAACCGGTGGGAGACTTTGTCCCGTGTCGCTATTGCTTGTCAAAGACAAGGACGCTTTTGTAGGGGCTGCCGTCTGCCTTGGTTCCTTCGGAGGTGACGGTCATCGTGCGGCCATCGGGAGATAGTGTGTTCTTCCTGGTCCCGATTTTCTTGCCGTCGCGTTTGAAGACCGTTTCTAGCGTGTTCTCCTTTGCGGTCGGGATGATGTGTGTGGGGCGAAGGGCGGATGTGCCTCCGTATTCATGCTCCTTGCCGTCATAGACGGTGGGATGGGCTGACGGGGAGCCGTCGATGGTAACGGATGATTTGAAGACACCATTTTCGATGTAGTACTTGATTGTTTGGGATTGGATTTTAGGGCCGCTGGGATCGAACTTGGATTTCGTTGGATTCAGGTCCCAGGATCCGAGGAATGGGGTTCCGGTCGCGAAGACCGATACCGCGAAAACGCACGAGACGATTGCGCAGAATAATCGTTGCATGTTCCCTCCTGTAGGGAGCGTACACCTTTTGTTAGCGACACAGCACAGCAGGGCCGATTACAAAATCGGCCGCAGGATAAAAATCCTGCCCCACGTAGATTAGAACAGTGATAGCTGTCGCTTCCTGTCGTCGAAGACGCTGCGGCCGTCGAGGGATGGGGAGATCGCGTGCTCGTGTTTGATGACGGCGTCGAAGTCGGCTTCGGCGTCCATGGTCTGCTCGACTGCGCGGACGAAGTTGTGAAGTCGCTTGAACCCCTGGATTTTTTCTTTGCCTTCGATGCGTGCGGCATCTAGGGATCGTCTGAGGACTCCGATCGATTCATCGAAGGTTTTAAGGGGGACGGGGAATGGGTGTCGATCTTTGCCGCCGAGGGCGAAGGAGAAACGGGCAGGGTCTCGGAAACGGCTCGGGGCACCGTGAATGACTTCGGCAACCATGGCGAGAGTTTGGACGGTTCTGGGTCCGAGATTTTCTACTAGCAGTAGATCGGCGAAGGTTGTGAGATCGCGTTCGTATGCTACGGCCAGTACTGAGCCGAGGCGCTTGAGGTCTACGTCGATGCTGCGGACGTCGTGATGGCTTGGCATGGTTAGGCTGCGGACTTGCTGTAGCGTCGCGTCGGGGGACTCGTGCGCGATTGTGAGAAACGCTTCTCTCGCGGGAGCGGCATGGGCGTCGACGAGATTGAGGATCGTTCCTTGGGATTCGCCAACGATGCCGGTGTGCGGGTCGGCTACGAAGTCGTTGACTGTCGCCGAATGCCAGTGATAGCGACGCGCCATGCCGGTGTCGGAATTCATTCCCTGCTGCACTACAGCCCATTCGCCGGTTGGGGTGACTACGAAGGAATGGAGATAGAGTTGGAAGCCGTCGGCGATGCAGTTGTTGTCGATCTTCGCGGTCAGGCGGCTTGTGCGTACGAGGTCGACGCCATCGAGGCCCTGGTGTTCGGCGATCGCGATCAACTCGGCTGGGGTCTTGCGGGACTGCTTGCCGCGGCCACCGCAGATGTAGAGGCCGAGTTCGGATGCCTTGGGATTGAGGCCTCGCTTCAGGGCTCCCATGACGGAGGTGGTGATGCCGGAGGAATGCCAGTCCATGCCCATGACGCTGCCGAGAGCTTGAAACCAATAGGGGTCGCTGAGGCGTGAGAGGAACTCGGTGTGGCCGTATTCGAGGATGATGTTTTCGACGATAGCCGATCCGAGTTCCGACATCCTGGAGACCAGCCAGGAGGGCACACGACCGCCGTGAAGGGGTAGGTCTGCGAATCCGGATCGTTTCACTTTACTGTTTTAGCGCAGCGGAATCCGATGGTGGGACTGCGCTCGGCTTCACGGGCCCAACTGCGGTAAGAGCAGGTCATGAAAAGCTTCGGTTGATCGAACCACGAGCCGCCGCGGAGAACTCGATAGATTCCCTTTTCCGGTCCTTTCGGATTCTTGTCGGGAGCCACTTCGTAATATTTGCGCTCGTACCAATCGGACGTCCATTCCCAGACGTTGCCGATGATGTCGCACAAGCCGGCGTCGCTTTTCTGTTTGCTGCAGACTGCTACGGGACCATCGAGCGCTGAGTAATGCGCGTCCTTCGGCGTCGGGTCGCGATCACCCCAAGGAAACATGCGATTGTCGGGAACCGTACCCCGACACGAGCGCTCCCATTCGGCTTCTGTGGGTAGACGCTTCCCTTCCCAGGCGCAGAACGCAGTCGCTTCTTCCCAAGTAACATTGACTACCGGATGTTTGGATTTGCCTTCGGGGATTTGTCCGTTCCGCCAGTAGTACGGCGTGGGTTTGCCGGTTGCTTTGGCGTAGGCGGCGAAGCGCTCATTCGTTACTTCGGCTTCATCGAGCTCGAAGGCGTCGAGTGCGATCTTTCTGACGGGAGTGTCGTCTTTAGCGGGGTTGGGGTACCACTTCACTTCGTAGTCGGACCATTCGAATGTACGACCGCGTTGAAACTCGGTGGCCGGGAAAGAGACCATACCGGTGTGGGGCGCGCCGAGGACAGTACCGCAGATGAGTAGCGCAGTCCTTCGAACCCACTTACCCATAGATCCCGGACAACTCATCGGTCGGGATGAAGCCATTGGCGCCGAGCGGATCGACGTATACGTAGGTGCGCTTGGACGGCGTGTTGTGCACTTCTTTCGACCAGTCGATCCCGAGGGCGGAGTAGATGGTGGCGATGACGTTTTCGATGCGCGGTTGGGCGTTGTGATTCCAGCCGGTGTCGACGCACTTGACTCCATCCTTGTCGCTTGCTCCCAGGACGAGTCCGCCTTTGACGCCCGCGCCAGCGAACATCGCTGGGAAACAGTGTTTGTGGTGATCTCGGCCGGCCATAAAGTTGAGAGCACCTGGTGTTCGACCGAATTCGCCCATCATGACGACCAGCGTTTCATCAAGCAATGTTTTGCCGGGGACGCTGCCTGGTGTCGTGGATAGATCCTCGAGCAAGCTTCCCAATGCCGGGTCAGCGTCGGCGATGAGTTTGTAGTGATTCGTTTCGGCGTCTTTAGTCCAGATCTGCTTGTGATGATCCCAACCATGCTGGCAGACATGGATGTATCGTGTGCCCGCGTCCTGCTTGAGGATGTTGCGGGCCAGGATGCAGGACAGGCCGACGGAGCTATTGCCGTAGCGCTTTCGGTCTTCTTCAGCGATTTTGAAGGCCGCGGGCCAGCGAGGATCTGTAAGGAGTTGCTTGGCGGTTTCGCTAAAGTCGTCGAAGGCTCCGATGTGACGGCCTGCTGTGCGGACACGGTCACGGCTCGCTTCACGGAAGCCGGCGAGGAGCCGCCAGCGCTCTTCGAGCAGCTCGATTGCTTTCTGGTCGAGGGACATTCCCGATAGAGCCTGCTCGGGGTTGAGATCGAAGACAGCGAATCTGGGCGGGAGGAAGCCTGTTGACAGCGCGCCGATCTGATTGGTCTGCAGGTTGAAAGAAACGTAGGTCGGGAAGGGATCGCCTTCGCGGCGCTTCGACTCCAGCTCGGCTGCGACTACTGAGCCTACGGACGGGATCTCGGGGGCAAAGGCTACGTTCAACTGGCGGCCGGCTTGAACGTAGTATTGACCGCGTAAGTGGACTTCTTCGTGACTTACGAACGAACGGACGATGGCGATTTTGTCGAGCTGGCTGATGAGACGCGGGAACAAGGAGTAGGGCGCGTAGATACCGGTCGGAGTCTTGCGGATGCCGAAGTCTTGCAGAGTATTCGGGTTCTCTTTGAAGTCGAAGGAATCCACATGGCTGAGGGCGCCGGAGAACTCATAGAAGACGACGTTGCGCGCGGTGCCTCGCGGGTTCGTTTTGATCTTGTCGTTCGCCTTGACTTGCAGGGGCCACACGCCGGCGGCCGATGCTCCCAACATTCCCAACCCGCCGAATTTAAGGAGTTCCCGGCGCGAGGACATGATCTCGCCGATGGTGGTTAGCTTTTTCATAGCAGCTCTTCGAATTCGACCTAAAAGTTAT
>DASQLD010000203.1:0-14248 GCA_035630195.1 Bryobacteraceae bacterium | reverse complement strand
TATCGGGTGATTGGATGCAGCGTATCGCCGCGCGAGGCGGGACGAAGGTGGAAAATCCAAACGCCGAGCTATTTGCTGCCGTTCCCGCCGATGCAGGAACTGTTCCTGTCATGTCGGCGCCTGCAATTGTCCAGGGTCGGTTAACGAAAGCTTCTGAAGTTCATTCCATCCGGCTGCGTATCGATAAGCCCCAGGATCTCGCTTTCGAGATTGAGACGCCGCAGGCCACCATGCCGCGTTTCAATCCAGTCGTCAGGGTGCTGGAACCCGGTGGCGCTGAAATTGTGACCAACGTTCAGACGAAGCTGAATAACAACGGTCTGTACATGATGAAGATGATTCAGCCGAAGATGACAGTATCCCTCCGGAATCCTGGCGAGTTTCTCATTCAGATAAGAGACATTACAACTGATTGTTCCGGTGATGATTTTTCGTACCGCATATTGGTGAGGCCGCAGATCCCCCACGTCGGGCGAGTGACCGTAGCGGAGGATGCGCTTAGCATTACCGCCGGTGTAACAAAATCCCTTAATTTGACGATTGAAAGAGAGGAAGACTTCGGGGCGCCTCTCGCGTTCTCGATCGAAGGTCTGCCGGATGGTGTCTCGGCAGTCACGGCGATCTCGAATATCGAAGAAAAACCATTGCTGTTTAACGGCGGCAAGATGGAGCGCTACACTCCTAAAACTCAGAAGACCGTTCTGTTGGTCACAGCTACGGCGGAAACGCCGGCTATGACTGCGCCGGTCAATATACGTATTGTCGCCAGACCGTTTGTGAATGGAGTTGTCGGTAGTCCGATTCCAGTGAAGGACATCCCTCTGATCGTTTTAGCGCGGAGTTCGTCTTGAGACGTCCAAGTTTGATAGTGCTCTACATCGTAGTCGTATGTATCGCGAGCGTCGCGTTCGGCGCCGACACCGGTCTTGTATCGTTGCGTATCGAGCCGCAGGAACGTACACTTCACGGAGCCGGCGCATCGCAGCAGTTGCTGCTCGTTGGTGGCTACGCCGATGGTACGGAGAAGGACCTTACGGAAACGGCGCGCTGGGAGCTTTCTGAGCCGGCTCTCGCCGAAATCAAGGAAGGGCTTCTATCGGCCCGAAAAGACGGTGTACTGAACATAGTCGCGCGAAGTGGAGGCAAGACCGCGCAGGCTAAAGTTCAGATCACATCCGCGACGGAAACCCGGCAGTTCCAATTCGGACGGGACATGGGTGGCATCCTGACCCGGCAGGGTTGTAACGGAGCGGGTTGTCACGGCGGAGTAAAGGGCCGTGGAGGCTTCAAGCTTTCTAGTGGAGCGTTGCACCCTAAGGACGATTACGAGTGGATCGTCAAAGGCGGCACGTACCAGGTCCTGACAGCGGAAGTAGCCGGTTCGAGGACGCCCCGCATTGACATTCAGAAACCAGAAGCCAGTCTGCTGCTCCTGAAAGCGACGGCTTCGGTTCCCCACGGCGGCGGGCGGAGATTTGCAGCCGATTCATTGGAGTATCGTTCGATCTTGCAATGGGTTCGCGATGGCGCTCCGTTCGGGCCTGAGAACGACCGCAAGAACGAGGTCACGCGTCTCGAGGTGTTTCCGCCGGTGGTGACGTTGGAGCGAACGGATAAGCACAGGTTGCTGGTGACGGCGCATTTTGCTGACGGTCGGTCCGAGGACTTCACTCGCCAGGCGCTCTATACATCGAACGATAAAGAGATCGCGAAGGTGGATCAGTCCGGATTAGTTTCGCCGGGCCGCCTGGGGGAGACAGCGGTTCTTGTCAGAGCTGCCGGTAAGGCTGCCACGGCAACGGTTGGCGTCATAGGGGAACCTGTGACGAAATACCCCGCCGTAGCGCGAACGAACTATATCGATGACTTCATCGCTGACAAGCTGAAGAAGTTCCGCATTGTGCCTTCTGATCTCTCGAGTGACAGTGAATTCTTGAGGCGTGTTTGCCTGGACCTCGCAGGGACCCTTCCGCCGCCCGATCGCGCTCGCGAATTCTTAGCCAGCAGAGATCCGAATAAGCGCGAGAAGTTGATTGACATTCTGATCGGCTCGCCTGAGTTTGTGGACTACTGGACGTTCCGGTTCGATGACATCTTCCGGCTCGCGGTCTTCTCCAATGGCATCCAACCGAAATGGAGTCAGATGTACGGGGAATGGATACGCAGCAGCATTGCTTCGAACAAACCCTACAACCAGATGGCCCGCGAAAGGCTCGTGGCCCAAGGCTACGATGGACCCAGCCGGCACTTCCTTCCCTATGACGTCATCGGACCTCCCGGAGAGACGATGGCCGAAGAGGTCCGAGTCCTGTTTGGACGACGTCTTGATTGCGCCCAGTGTCACAACCATCCTTATGAGGCCTGGAGTCAGGATCAATTTTGGGGCATGGCGGCGTTCTTCGGAAGGCTGTTCAAGATGGGCGATCAGGGGAATGAGTATGTTGTTTTCGATCATCCTGCAGACGAGCCGATGGGGAACACCGACGTTAACGGCTCCATTAAGATGCTGCATCCCAGAACGAAGGTAGAACTGAAACCGACGCTGCTGGATGGCACGGTCGTCTCTGCCACGGCTCGCGAGAATCCCAGAAAGGCTCTTGCAGACTGGATGGTGCGGCATCCGTACTTCGCTGAGGCTGCCGTGAACCGGATTTGGAGTTACTTCTTCGGTCGCGGCATCGTCGATCCGGTGGACGATTTCCGTTCGACGAATCCAGCCACTCATCCCGAGTTGTTGGCGCGCCTCGCACAGGATTTTCGAGACCACAACCACGATTTACGCTACATGATTCGCACCATTGTTTCCTCCAGGACATACCAACTGTCCGGGGCTCCGAATGAGACGAACGCAGATGATCGGTCGAACTATTCTCGTGCAGTACCGCGACCGTTGGACGCTGAGGTGCTACTGGACGCGATCTCGGACGTCACCGGTGTTCCCGAGGTGTTTTCCACCAGCGTATCGGAGATAACCAAATCTGGCGGGCAGGCCCCGGTCGGCACTCGCGCAATCACGCTGCGCGAGCCAGACATGTTCTATTCCCGGTTTCTTGATCTGTATGGCCGGCCGAACCGCTTGACGCTGCCGGAACGCAACGGGAAGGCGAATCTGGCACAGGCGTTGGATATGCTCGCGGGTCCTGCTTACAACGAGAAGCTTGGCGCTTCCTCAGGTCGGTTGCAAGCCATGCTTAATGCGGGAAATAGCAATCAAGATATCGTCCGTGAATTCTATCTGGCGGCGTACACGCGCATGCCGGATCCGGAAGAACTCGATGACATCGTTCGAACAATAGCGGCTCGACCGGACCGGGTCAGCGCACTGAAAGACTTCGTGTGGGCCGTAATCTGTTCCCGTGAATTTGCGGAGAACCATTAGGGGATGCGATGGAAAATATAGGTTGCCTGAAACTGACCGAACGCCAGTCCTCACGCCGGGCGTTCCTTCAGGTGGGGTCCCTGGGCTTTCTCGGGATCAATCTCGCGCAGCAACTTCGAGCGGCGACGACGGCGAGTGGGGGCAAGGCGCAGTCTTGTATTCTCTTGTGGCTTGAAGGCGGCCCCAGCCAGATGGACACATGGGATCCCAAGCCGAGCTCGATATTCAAGCCAATCTCAACGAATGTTGCGGGAATTCAAATCTCCGAACTGCTGCCGCAAGTCGCCAAGCGCATGGACAAGCTGTCGATCGTGCGCTCAATGCATACGAAGGGAACGGATCACCCTCAAGGTACGCATTACGCGATTACCGGACATGAAGTAAACCCCGCGATGCACTTCCCGAGTCTGGGAGCGATCATCGCGAAAGAAAAGGGTCCGCGAAACGGCATTCCTCCTCACGTGCTGGCGCCGCAATGGGAGAGAAGCCGTCAATATGAAGAGTACTTTCGCTCCGGGTTCCTCGGTCCCGACTTCGACCCGATGGCGATTCCCGATCCCAGCCGCAAAGATTTCGAAGTTGCAGATCTCACTCTTCCGAAGTCCGTATCTGAGACTGCGATACATAGCCGGCAGGAATTCCTGAAGCTGGTCGATCGCCGTTATCGGAGCATATACAAGGGCGCGGAGCATGCAAATATGGACGGATTTACCGCGCAGGCTTGGAAGATGATTTTGAATCCCAAAGTGCGGGATGCATTCGATCTATCCAAAGAGCCCGAGAAGCTTCGGGATCGATATGGACGCGATGCTGTCGGTCAGAGCGCTTTGCTTGCTCGCAGGTTGGTCGAATCCGGCGCGCGATTCGTGACGGCTGCCGGATTCCATAGCAACTCGTGGGATACGCACGCCAAGAATGATGAAGGCCACAAAGATCGTTTGTGTCCTCCACTGGATCGAACGTTGTCGGTGCTTCTGGATGATCTCAGCGAACGCGGTTTGCTCGAGTCGACGATCGTGCTGGCGATGGGTGAATTCGGCCGCACGCCGTTTGTGAATCCCGACCTCGGACGGGATCATTGGCCGACGTGCTGGTCGCTGGTTCTCGGGGGTGGCGGAATTCGCGGCGGCCAGATCGTTGGATCGAGTGACGCTACGGGAGCCAATGTTGCGAGCCGTGCAACCAGCATGGGCGATATCTTCGCGACTATCTACAAGGCTTTTGGAATCGACTGGACCAAGGAATACGACACGCCGATCGGCCGACCTATCAAGATTGCCAACTCGCTCGACGATGAAACGGGGTCACCGATCGCAGAGCTCTTGTGATCCCGGCTGCTGCGTCGAATCAAGCTGACAAGCCAATCTGGCTCCGACCCGAGTGGACGCTGCTGGCGTTTCTATGGGTCTGCTATGTGCTTAACCATGCCGACCGGCAGGTGGTCTATAGCCTGTTTCCCGCTCTTCAACGTGAATTCGGCTATAGCGACACCGTGCTCGGGTTGACTGGCGCTCTCTTTCTCTGGGTCTATGGCTTTTGTTCTCCTGTCGCGGGTGTTTTGGGCGACCGATGGTCGAAGACTAAGCTGATCGTCGGCAGCCTTGTTGCGTGGAGCACGCTGACGGTACTCTCCGGAGCCTCGCCAAACGGCAGCTTCCTTTTAGTCTGTCGGGCCCTTCTCGGCGTTTCCGAATCGTTGTTTATGCCTGCCGCCTATGCGTTGATGGCTAATGCTCACGGTCCCGCGACGCGTTCGAAGGCAGTCGCGATCTTCGCCACGAGTCAGCTTGTTGGGGTGGCGGTGGGGGGATCGGGCAGCGGTTTCATCGCTGAACGCTTGCACTGGCGAGTGTCTTTCTGGCTTCTAGGTTTAGCAGGGTTATTGTTCGCCTGGCCCCTGGCACGCTTCCTGCGGAAGCTCCCGAAACATTTCCACGAAGGAACGGCGCCGAACCGCGAGCCGGCGACCGCACGAAGCTTCGTCGAGTTGCTTCGAATTCCATCGCTGAGGATTGTAGCGACGTTTGTCGCTTTTGCGACGTTCGGACTCTTCCTTGTCTATACCTGGCTGCCGACATTTCTATATGACAAGTTCTCACTCGGGCTTGCGCGCGCCGGTTTCGAGGCGAGTGTCTATCCGCAGATCGGCACGCTGGGGGGACTGCTTGTAGGCAGCGCATTGGCCGATCGCTACTACTCCCGGGTGAGATCAGCAAGGTTCTGGATCATATTCATTGCCTTTCTTGCAGCAGCTCCCAGCATCTTTTTCATCGGTAGCAGCAGTAGTTTGTATGCGACTCGTTTCGCCGGAGTAGCATTCGGATTCTTCTCGGGCTTCATCAGTGGCAACCAGGCTGCGGCCGCATTCGATGTCGTCCCCCCGTCCTTGCGTGCCTCGACGATAGGGATATTGAACCTGGTGGGCGCGGGTATCGCAGGCTTCGGGCCCGTGTTGGGCGGTATGGCCCGGAGCACGATCGGAGTCGATCAACTGATGATCTATACAAGCGGGCTGTATCTGTTCGCGGCTGGCTTGGTGCTGTACCTGATTCTGCTTCACTTCAAGCGTGACTCTCTTCGATCTCAGGATTGATAGAACTGGACGAACGCTTGCGCTAATGCCTTTGCCGCGGTTGTACGAAACAAGACGCCTTTCTCTGCCGTAGCTCTATCGGGACTATCGGTGTAGCCATCGATTCCCTTCCAAAATCCGTGCTGCTCATCACGCCAGGCCGCTTCAAAGCCACGGGGATCTGAATCGCCGACATCGTCACGATGCGGACGACTGTCCGGAACGATGTCGGGCCTTAGCGACAGCATGAGGGATGTTTCAAAGTCCCCGGCATGCCCGGGTAATCTTCGGCCGCGATGCGCGTCAGCCTCGATCAGCGCTTGCCACGCGATACCCCAATAAGAACCTGCGGCTACTCGCACAGGATGCTGGAGCGCGACGTCACGCGCAGCCAACTGTGCGAGTTCATGATTCCCGCCGTGGCCGTTCACAAGGAAAATGCGAGTAAATCCGTCCGTCACAAGCGAGCTGACGATATCGCGCAGAACTCGATAATAGGTTTCGGTACTGAACGATATGGTTCCGCCGAATACGAAGTGATGATCTGACGAACCGAACGGCAAAGCGGGCGTAACAATCACCGGCACATGCTCCGCCGCGATTCGCGCAGCTTCCCGGGCGAGCCACTCGACTGTGAAGTAATCTGTGCCGGTCGGCAGATGAGGTCCATGCTGCTCTGTAGCGCCGAGAGGAACCACCGCGACTGAGTCCGCAGCAGCGGCGCGAAGTTGTTCCCGGTTCAATTCTGCGAAGAGTTTCATATAGGGTGCGGGAAGCTTCCACTATACTGCACGATCGTGAAAGTTGTTCGTGTTGGTCGTGTAATACTGTGACGTCTACGCACAATGAAAACGAGATTATTGGGCTATGTTAGCGACGAAATGTACGTCGCGCTCTCGGGTGTCCAAGCCGAGTGGGAATCGGTTGAGACCGGCGAAGTTACGATACTGGCGTCGTCACCGCGCGGAGCGTTCTACGCGGATTTACCGGATGGAGAATATCGCGTCACACTCGCGAAGGCCGGTTACGGAGCAAAGACATCGACGATCCGTATCGATGTGGAAGAGCCCTCGCAATTCCGCTTGCTGTCGAACAGCCTTATCGGCTACGCGTGGCCAAAGTGGGTACACGGTGGCGATACCGCCGAAGTGCGTGTCCATGCCATCGAGCAGTATCAATTAACGTTGTGGCGCTATGGACTGCAGAAAGAATTCGTCCGCATGATCAGTTGGTTCGATGAGCACGGTCCGCAGGCGAATCGGCAGATTCTTCCGGACGGGGACTTCACTCAAACGGGCGCGCACTGGAATGAGATCGGCTACTCGGCGCCGCCTGTGGTTTCGGCTCCGGAACGATCTGGCTTGTACTACTTCTGGGCGCGTACACCGTCAGGCGAAGCCTTCTCGTTCCCATGGGTGGTGGCGCCTGCCCGTCCGCAGGCGAAGATCGCCGTGCTTGCTTCGACGAACACGTGGAACGCCTACAACAATTTTGGCGGACGCAGCAACTACATCAACGCGGATCGACTGCCCCCTCGTCCGGTAGTGAATGCGCGCCAGGATCTCGACCGATATCACGATTCAACTCCTTTCGGGACGTGGAAGTCGAAAGATGAGGATTACCGTCCGCTCTCGTTTGACAGGCCCGAACCTCACAACCATTTATTCGACGATCCGGCCGCGACTGATCCTGTTCAAGGTCGTGTCCAGTGCGGTATCGCGCCGGGAGAGTGGCGGCTCTACGCCTGGCTGGAGCGCGAGGGTTTCGAATACGACCTCTACGCCGAGGCGCAACTTCATGACGGCGAACTTCCGCTGGATGCATACAAGGTGCTTATCATCGCTGTCCATCCGGAATACTGGACTCGAGAGATGTACCTGTCTGTCAAACAGTGGGTCTTCGAACGAGGTGGCCGCTTGATGTACCTCGGAGGAAACGGTCTGAACTGTGAGGTGACCCTCTCTGCCGACGGTCAGATGCGCTGTCTATCCCATGTAAACAGCGTGGCCGGCGAACTGGGTGGCCATTCTGCAGACGGGTCCATAGAGTATGAGAGCCGGATGCATCGAACGCTTGAATCCGAAGCGAACCTCCTTGGTGTCGTCTGCACAGTCACCGGCATTATGACGGCCGCGCCGTATCGCGTGATCGACGACTCGCACTGGATCTTCGAGAATACCGGCCTCAAGAATGGCGACTTGTTCGGTGAGAATACATTGCACGAGCGCATACCCGGTGGCGCATCAGGTCATGAAACAGATAAGAGAAGCGCCTCTTCTCCAGCTAACACGCGACTGCTTGCAAAGGGAATCAACCCGGACGATGGCGGTTCGGAGATCGTGTTCCATGAACCTCCGGGGGGTGGAGCTGTTTTCTCTGTTGGCTCCATTACCTGGGTAGCGGCCCTGTTCGTTGATCCACGCGTTTCAACGATTACGAAAAACGTGTTGATGAAAATGCTGTAGCTGGGTGTGTGTACCCCAAAAGCCGTAAAGCAGGAGCGGCGCGTGAGTGAGCTCATTGGCTACTCTCTCTTTGGGCGGAACCATCGCGCACCAACGTGATTGCAGGAATCGGCCGGCGAGGAGTACGTGAGTGCGGTCCGGTCTCGTGAGCTGAACGCGCCGGGGAACGCTCGCCAAAGTGCTCTCGGCGTTCAGCCAGCAGGTATCCGCCATAGGTATTACGGACCCCGAGTTGGACGATTTGTTCAGAACCAGGAGACGAAGCCGCATATCCGGTAACTCGTGAACCGGGATGGGTCTACCGGAAGACAGGTGAATGGCTCAAACTGACGCCAGCCGATCGACTCTTCTGGGTCTGGCTGCGGAGTCTGTGGAGCGAGTGGAATTCGGTCCCGATGATCGTATAGGCCGACACGGTTGTCGCTTGCCATCGTATAGGCTTCCGTTTGTTTTGGACGTGAAAATCCACCGTGGCAAGCGAGGTCGGTCCAGTGTGCCGCAACAGGTTCGAAATCTGATCCGGATGATGAGCCGCAACAGCCCGTCACCACGCATCCACGGCGAGTTGCTCAGGCTGGGGCATTGAGATTACTGAACCAACGGTCGCCCCATACATGGTTCGACTTCGAAGACCGCCTTCGCAGACTTGGCGACGTTGCTCGAGAACCAATGCCAAGAGCATGGCGTCGGTGGACTTCTTCACCGTACCTACGATCTGATTCCAGATACTGTATGTCTTCCTGGTACTTGCTCACGATCGGCGGCGCGTTCTCCACTTCGGCGTGACTGCTTATCCGACGGCAGAATGGACGGCCCAGCAATTCCGGGAGGCATTTCCGTGGACAGCGCGCCAGGGTATCTGCTTGGCGATCGTGATCAAATCTTCGGCAAGGACTTCGTCGATCAGGTGAAGGCAACGGGTATCAAACAGGCCTTATCGGCACCGCGATCTCCATGGCAACTGCCTATCTCGAACGGCTCATTGGGGTCGATTCGCCGCGAGTGTCTGGATCATGTCATCGTCTTCGGCGAAAGCTCTCTGCATCGTACGCTCCCGACCTATTTTGCGATGGGTGGCGAACTCACTTGTCGTTCGTCAAGGACGCCGCGCAGGCCCGGAGAGTACAGCCTCCCCAAGAAGGAGAGGTGGTCGAAATTCGCGAAGTCGGTGGGCTGCACCATCACTACGAGCGCCGCGCCGCCTAACATAAGATTTAAACGCACCGGACCCAGCTCTGATGGAACCCGAGCCGCGAAGCAATCAGCGGCTGCGCGCCTGCTTCCGGCCGTTACAGATTCCAAACTTTCTTGATCAGGTGTATCACGTCTAGCTCCGGCATTCGGCAGCTTGGTTGAGATTTATTTGTAGGCACAGTCAGGAGAACGAACATGAAGCCCAGACAGCACAGTAGTTGGAGCCTGAGTGGCAACGGAGATTCGGCAACTCTTCCAATCCCTTTATGGACAAGGCAGGCGGCGCGATGCTTTGCAGCTGGTTGCATACAAGGTGGAGAAATGGCATTTCACGTAAGTCGCATCAGACGCCCTACAAAATGACGTACGCATGTTGCGCCGACTGTTCTTTCAGGAAAGATCGGCGCTGATGCCACGCGCGCAACATCAGCGGATCGCTGATGGGATCATAGACGCGGATCGGTCGATTGCCGGTACCGGGTCGGACAAGAGTTGGGGTGGCGGTTGTAGTCCCGATTGCAGCAGCATGACGCCGAAGCTGAGTAGCACTTCGGCAGCGTTGAACTGGCAGTGACCGAAACGAGTAACCGGCAAGCCACTCAGAAGGCGCCCACTTCCCGCCCAGGCAACTTTTGCGCCATACCACCATTCGTGCCAGTAGGGAATTACCGGATCGGCGGTTGTGTGGATCGTCACCAGCGGCGCCGAAAGCCTGCCGGTGGTCTCATAGTTTTGCATTACCGTCAACGCTCGCGAGTCTGCAGCCAGTCGTTCGACCGTCAAGTTCAGCAGAAAATCGTTATTAGATCCCCAGTACCAGCGCCCGATATTGTCGAACGGCTGTCCTTCCAGCTGTTGCCTTGCATCATTCGTGGCGAAGACCGAGTACCAGGCCAAGCGGACGATCGCATCTTCAGTATCAGATGTCTTAAGAATCGACACGCCGGCGACACGAATTAATTGGGCAGCAGCACCAGGGTTATTTCGGACCGCCTCGCGAACTGTCGGCTCTATCGTGGTGGACCAGGAATCGATTACAGACTGAGGGATCTGTGTCACACTGCCTGGAATTACGCCAGGGAAATAGTAGTTGAAGAGGACACGAAAATCGCCCATGTAATTAATCTGGGCCTGGAAATTACCGACCGGGCCGCAGGCGGCAACGCCACCCGCATACAGTCCAGGATATGTCTCCATCGACTTTGCCGTAACGAGTCCACCCTCAGAGGGCCCGACTAAGTAAATGCGTTGTGGGTTGCCATAATGGGCCGCGAATACATGGACTAAGTCGCGGACATCGCGCACGCCTTCGAGAATTGCGAGTCCGGTGCGGCTATAGCTGGTGGTGGCAAACGCGAAACCGAGCTTATTGATCAACTCGGGGATGGCGACTCCATCCGGCAGAGCCAACTGGTCCTCCGGTATCGTAACCGGTTTGAAAGCGTCGACGTATCCGTGAGCATAGATCACGAGATTTCCGTTGTAACAACTTGGCTGCGGCATACACACGCGATAGATGGCTCCGCTATTTTGTTTGCCATCCGGCGCGCACGTGCTATTACACTGACCATACACCTGCAGCGTAGAAATCAGGAGGAGAACCGGAAGCTTCAGCCGGCGAAATGTCGACTCCTTCACTGGAATGATTCCTGGCGACGGTGACGCTGCCCACCACAATGGCTTCGCGAACATGGGTTGACAACCTCCTGCAAAGCTATTATGCACAGACGGTTCGGGCGGCTGTGCATTCAAAGTCGAGCATAAGTCGAAGTGTCGTCGCGCCAGAGCCATTTTCCATGGCGGCAAGTCTTTCGCCTTGACATCTCATACACTACCGACGTCCCTCTTCCTAAGCGGCTGTTCTCCGCGCTAGGAGATTCCCTCTAGTGTTGTTGCTGATTAGCTGCCTGATAGTAAGTCTAAATCCCTGAGGAGTTAAGGGCAAGGGTTTTCGGCAAGTTGCCGATTCCACGTGTAGTGATAGGAACTGCTGTTCGTTATGTTTTCTTTGCGCCCACGGTAGTGGGTGCTCTCCTCTTGATGAGTTCTGCCCCTGCGGCAGAGGGTGCAGCCGTAAGGAATCACCTCACGGCAAATACGTGTCTCGAGCTGCCGGCAAATGCCGGTTGGGGCACTCAACTGCGAATCGGCGCCTGCAACGGGTCAGCGTCTCAGGATTTCGTGCTTCAGCCCGACGGTCAGCTCAAGGTGGGCTCGTGGTGCGTCGATGCGTCACTCGAATCTATCTGGCGGGAGGGCGCTTCAGTAGCCGTTTTTTACTGTCACGGTAGCGCCAATCAGCGCTGGGCGACGACAACGTCGGGTGAAATCAAAGGTCTGGTCGGCAAATGCATGAGCGCTGCAAGTTCAGATGTGGGCAAAAACGTAGTGATGTGGTCGTGTTTATCCGGCGAAGCGCAGCGGTGGACTTTTGGCGGCGGCGAGATGTTGCAAAGCAGCTCCGCTGACGATCCTTGTGCGATTCGTCAGATCATACCTTCGCCATACTCGGGGTTGACAGTGTGGTCACCTGATGGCAGCCAGTATCTGGTGAACAAAGAGGACGCCGGTGGCGTGGCTCAGGTCTATGTGGGTTCGAAGGACGGAGGGGCGCCGGTTTGCATCACTTGTACAGATAAGGTGAACGGACCCACTAGTCGGAAGATGAAGATGCAGCCACACTGGCACCCGTCAGGACGGTGGATTGTTCTTGCAGCCGAACAGGAGAATTTCGTCAAGCCTTTCTATGCGACTCCGGCGCTAATCGAAGGCTGGCTGCAATCAGGCATCTGGGTGGACATGTTCGTGACAACACCGGACGGTTCGGTATGGCGAAAGCTGCAGGACTTCGGACCACAGAACAAGGCAGACGGCTTCACAGGTGTCGCCTTCACGCCCGACGGCAAGAAGGGTGTCTGGGCGCAAATTGTTGACGGGAATATACTCGCTTACCAGTTTGGCCGTTGGGAACTGTTGATCGCGGATTTTGAGGAGGTGAATGGTGTGCTCACTCTAAGTAACGTCCGCAACATTACGCCGCCGGACACGTACTGGGTAGAGCCTGGCAACTTTTCTCCAAACGGTAAAGATCTGTTGTTATCCGCAGACCAAGGGTTCGTCAATCACGCCCAAGTTGAAGGCCAGGATCAATACATCCTGGACATTACGACAGGGCAGATGACGAATCTAACCAATTCGCCAACGATCTGGGACGAGCACGGAAGGTTTTCGCCGGACGGCAAGAAGATTATCTTTATGAGTTCTTACGGTTATCGCGCTGAACCGACGATGTCGAAGACGCTGAATCTGAAGACCGAGTTTATGATGATGGACGGCGATGGAACGAACCTGCGCCAGGTTAGCCACTTCAACGTTCCGGGATATGCAGAGTCCTCAACTGCCGGCAGTGTCGCGGCCAACGGCGAGTGGAGCCCGGACGGCAGTACTTTCAGCGGGCTGAACCTGTTCTTTCCGAAATACAAATCCTGGGAGATTCAGTTCAACGGTAACTGCGGCCGTTAGATAGTGGACAGTGCGTCTAGTACTTCGTTACTACTGGAGTAAGTCATCAAAACAGTACCTAAGTCCCTTGAAGTGAAAGCTGGGGTGGTTTACACTCTAATTCACTCAACATGTAGTTATCGGGGGAAACTTAATGGGTATTCTTGCGCGCTCGGCATTAGCTGTGTCCGCGCTCACACTTCTAAACTCAATCGTTTTCGGTGCAGCCATTGTGCCAGGATTCGATTCAACTGCAGATGGCCGCAACGATGATGGAACTTACACTATCGGCGGTTGCACCAACCCTGCTCCGGGCGGAACCTGCTCCGGGGATCCGGTTCCAATCGGCTTTTCATTCAACTTTTACGGTACCGTTGGTAACACCTTGTACGTTAATACCAACGGCAACGTCACGTTCGATGCGCCCTTGGCGACCTTCACTCCTTTTGGGCTCGATGACGCATTCCGCCAAATCATTGCCCCGTTCTTTGCTGACGTCGATACACGCAACCCGGCTAGTGGTGTCGTAACATTTGGCAACGGGACCTTTGAGGGTAAGAACGCCTTCGGGATCAACTGGATCGATGTTGGCTACTTCGAAGAGAACGTAGATAAGACTAACGCTTTCCAACTCCTTCTGGTGGATCGTGCCGAGACAGGCGCAGGTAACTTCGATTTCATCTTCAACTACGATCGGGTGCTATTTGAGACCGGCGACGCCAGTTTCGGTTCCGATGGTTTAGGCGGGTTCTCGGCCCACGTTGGCTTTTCGAACGGTACGGGTATACCGGGTGAGTCCTACAGCCTTTTCGGCTCCGGAGTTCCCGGTACCTTCATCAACTCAGGCACATTTCCTCTCGTCGATAATAGCCTGAACAGCAGTGTTGACGGCCGCTACATTTTCTTCGTGCGTGGCGGAAATGTTGTCACCGTTGTACCTGAGCCCGGCACGTATGTGATGCTCCTGGCAGGTGTCGGCGCCTTGGCGTTCCGGAAGCGGATGCTAGGCCAGTCGAAGTAGCCTCCCCCTCCTTCGGAACGAACTCTGAAAGGCTGCTTCTGCCCCTCAGGAAGCAGCCTATTCCGCATTTCTGTGAACAGATCCATTGCCTGAACAATGTAGTTGAGCGTAAGATC
>DASQLD010000202.1:0-6033 GCA_035630195.1 Bryobacteraceae bacterium | reverse complement strand
ATTCATCGCAGCTATATACGTCGTGAGCCGCTACTGCAAACTCTGCCGGAGCTATCAACTTCTCCGAAAATCAACTTGGCCGCTATTGATGTCCGGCGTATTCTGAAGACGTGCAAGCACAACGACAGGATGGTATTGCAGCGTCATTATCTCGAAGGTTTCAAGGTTCAAGAGATTGCTCAACAGCAAGGGTGGACAGAGACCGCTGTACGAATTAGATTGCTGCGCGCGCGGAGAACTGTGGGAAAGAGGCTGGGACGTCGTTACCCCGAATCGCCAGCAGCCCTCCAGAAGAAGGGCGCGATAAGCGCTGAGGCATTGGTTGATACTGCCGCAGCGGCCTGACCTGAGTAAACACCCGGCGTTTTATTCGATCACTATAAGGGCGGAATATATCCGCCCTTTTTCGCTTTAATCCCTCGTTTTTTCTACTCTACTTCATAAAACAAAATACCGATTCAGCACGTCCACCAAGCAGGAGCAACGGAGGATCCTATTATGCATAAGTTACTGCCTACTATTTATTTACTTACTAGTATGGCGACGCTATCGGCAGATACCTTGTATCTGCGCGATGGCCGGAGCGTCGACGGGAAACTAGTGAGTGCCACGAGCCGCCAAATTCGCTTTCTGCCGGACGGTGAACGCACCGCTCGCACTTACCAATTGAACAACATCGAGCGTCTTGGCTTCAGTGAATCGAACGTCGCGCCCCCATCAGGTTCAAGGTCTCGCGCGCGTGCCAACGGGCCTTCGATACCTGCCGGATCGACCATCACGGTTCGCATGATCGATGCCGTCAACTCAAACAGTACTGATGTGGGACAAACCTACAAGGCTAGTCTTGATGAAGCGCTCGTCGTAGACGGCCGAGCGGTAGCTCCGCAGGGAGCCGATGCCACGGTTCGCGTCGCTCGCGTGGATCAGTCGGGAACGATCTCAGGCCGAGAGGAGATCGCGCTAGTTTTGAGCGACATCACCGTAAACGGCCGGCGCTATACCGCTGAAACGGAAAACGCCGAAGTATCAGCCAAGTCGCGTACCAAAGAGAGTGCCAAGATCATAGGTGGTACTGCCGCTGTGGGCGCAATCATAGGAGCAATCGCAGGCGGTGGAAAAGGCGCAGCAATTGGCGCGGCGAGCGGAGCGGGAGCGGGCACTGCTATCCAGGCGATTCGAGGTCAGAAAATCGAGATACCGTCAGAGACGAAACTCGACTTCCGTCTAACCCAACCTCTGTACGTCGACTAAGTAGCTTTAGAAGGGAAACAAAAGGGCCGCCGAGGAGGCGGCCCGAAGTCGTTTTCAGAGGAGTCTACACAACATCAACGCCCATACTCCGGCAAGTTCCCTTTACGGAGCGGACGGCAGCATCCAGATCGAAACAGTTCAGATCCGGCATCTTTATCTTAGCGATTTCCGCGATCTGTTGTTCCGTGATCTTTCCTACCTTGCTCTTGTTTGGCTCGGCGGAACCCTTTGCCAGGTTCACAGCGCGCTTGACTAGAATCGGGACCGGTGGCGTCTTCGTGATGAACGTAAAGCTGCGATCGGAAAAGATCGTGATCACCACGGGTATGATTAAGCCTTCCTGATCCTTTGCATTGGTCTTCGCGTTGAAGGCCTTGCAGAATTCCATAATGTTGACGCCCTGCGGACCGAGGGCGGTGCCAACAGGCGGCGCGGGAGTCGCTTTGCCCGCCGGGATTTGCAATTTAACCTGTCCAGTAACTTTCTTTGCCATTTTCGTTCCTTGCGATTGCTCGATTCCCCTGCGGGCCCGTCTGAGCTGTCTAAGTCTTCTCTACTTGCAGAAACTCGAGTTCGACCGGCGTTGCGCGGCCGAAAATTGTGACCAGCACACGAAGAGTGCTGCGATCGGTATTGATTTCGTCGATTTTGCCAGTAAAGTTTGTGAACGGTCCATCGACGATACGAACGGTCTCGTTCTTTTCGAACGTGAGCTTCGGACGCGGCGCCACGACCGTCGTTTCCCGATAAAGAATCTTGTTGACTTCGTCGGCAGTCAGCGGCACCGGCTCACCGCCGCCGCCAACAAAGCCGGTGACACGCGGAGTTTCCTTGATGTAGTGCCGCATCTGGTCATCCATGGTCATCTGGACGAGCACATACCCGGGATACAACAGGCGTTTGCTGGTGACTTTCTTGCCGTTACGCATCTCCACTACTTCTTCGGTAGGGATCAGAACCTGACCCAGCTTATCGATGAATCCGAACGCCTCAGAACGGGTTTTCAACGATTCGGCCACTTTGTTCTCGAAGCCGGAATAGGTGTGGATGATATACCAGCTCATCCCGTCATCCGCAGTAACGGCATCGGCTGAGACGGGAGATTCTACAGGCGGCTCCCCGGCTATCCCGGAGAAATCTTCTTCGGCAGGATCCGCCGAACCGTCTGCCGGGTGCTGAAATGGATGTTGTTCCGACATGAAACCGGCCTTTATTTGGAGAACGTATCGAACATCTTTGTGATCAAGCGCCCCACCAACTCATCCACGACGGCGAAATACGCGGCGAATGCGAAGACAGCGACAATAACCACAGTGGTTGTAGCGCGAACCTGCTTCCAGGTCGGCCAGGTGACCCGGCGCATTTCCTGTTGCAGCTCCCCGAAGTAATTTTTCGTTTGCGCTGGCCATTGACCCGCGCGTTCTATCCAGCTATTCGCTTCCATGATTTCTGCTGTCCTGAAGTTCTTGGCAGGGGCGGAGGGACTCGAACCCCCAAATGCGGTTTTGGAGACCGCTGTTTTGCCATTGAAACTACGCCCCTGTAATAGGAAGGAGCTAATACGCTCCTTCCTAGTTTACTTGATTTCTTTGTGCGGCCGGTGCACACGGCAGCGGGGGCAGAACTTCTTCAACTCGAGACGCTCTGTTGTCGTCTTCTTATTTTTGGTGTTGGTATAGTTCCGCTCTTTGCACTCGGTGCACTGAAACGTGATGATCTCTCGCGCCATGGCTTATTCCTCGACTAAGTCAAAATTTCGGAAACCGTGCCCGCTCCGACCGTGCGGCCGCCTTCGCGAATCGCGAAGCGCAAACCCTTGGCCATTGCGACCGGTGTGATCAATTCCACTTCGAGCTGCACGTTATCGCCAGGCATCACCATCTCGGTGCCTTCCGGCAACTTCGCCACACCCGTCACGTCCGTCGTCCGGAAGTAAAACTGCGGGCGATACCCGTTGAAGAACGGCGTGTGTCGTCCACCTTCGTCCTTGGACAGAACGTAAACTTCACCCTTGAACTTGGTGTGCGGCTTGATCGAGCCCGGCTTTGCGATAACCTGCCCACGCTCGACGTCATTCTTTTCAATGCCGCGCAGCAGTAGCCCCGAGTTGTCGCCCGCCCGGCCTTCGTCGAGCAGCTTCTTGAACATTTCGATGCCGGTGATGACCGTCTTACGGGTGTCTTTGAAGCCGACGATTTCCATTTCCTCGCCAACCTTGCAGATACCGGTTTCAATACGACCCGTTACCACCGTGCCGCGACCTTGAATCGAGAAGATATCTTCGATCGGCATCAGAAACGGCTTGTCGGTAACACGCTCTGGAACCGGGACATATTTGTCGACGGCGTCCATGAGATCTTCCACCGACTTGGCCCACTGCTCTTCGCCGTTCAGGGCGCCCAATGCGCTGACACGAACGATCGGCAGATCGTCCCCAGGGAACTGATACTTGGACAACAGTTCGCGAACTTCGAGCTCGACCAGCTCGAGAAGCTCGGCGTCATCCACCATGTCGACCTTATTCAGGGCGACAACGATGTACGGCACACCCACCTGACGGGCGAGCAGAATGTGTTCCCGCGTCTGCGGCATCGGACCATCGGTTGCCGCGACCACTAGAATGGCGCCGTCCATCTGCGCCGCGCCGGTGATCATGTTCTTGATGTAGTCGGCGTGACCGGGGCAGTCGACGTGCGCATAGTGGCGATTCGGAGTCTCGTACTCGACGTGCGCCGTGGCGATTGTGATACCACGAGCCTTTTCTTCCGGCGCGTTGTCGATTGAGTCGAAGTCGCGAATCTTAACCTTCGGGTTGTTCTTCGCGAGAGTCTTGGTGATCGCCGCGGTCAACGTCGTCTTGCCGTGATCGATGTGTCCGATCGTCCCGATATTGACGTGCGGTTTGCTGCGGTCAAATTTCTCTTTCGCCATGGACTTATCTCTCCTCGAGTTCTCTCTATATCCCTACGCTCAGCCCGCTACTTTGCCCTGGGCCTTGCTGACAATTTCTTCCGCAATGGAGCGCGGCACTTCTTCGTATTGACCGAAGTGCATTGTGAACGCCCCGCGACCTTGCGTGCGCGAACGGAGTTCGGTAGCGTAGCCGAACATTTCACTCAGCGGCACCATCGCCTTAATGATGTGCGTGCCACCCAGCAGCTCCGTGCCTTCGAGACGGCCGCGGCGCGAGATCAGATCGCCGTTGACCGAACCCATGTACTCGTCGGGAACCACGACTTCGACGCGCATCACCGGCTCGAGCAAGACTGCCTTGGCTCTGCGGAACGCTTCCTTGGCGCAAATGGACGAACAGATCTTGAACGCCATTTCCGAAGAGTCGACATCGTGATAGTCGCCGTCGATAACCGCGACGGCGATGTTGTTCAACGGATAACCCGCCAGTACACCACCTTCGAGCGTCTCGGCAACACCCTTCTCGACCGCGCTGATGAATTCCTTGGGAATGGAGCCGCCGTGCACTTCGTTTTTGAACTCGAAGTCCTTCTCCACACAAGGTTGGACCCGCAACTTCACCTTGGCGTACTGACCGCTGCCACCGGTCTGCTTCTTATGCGTGTACTCGTATTCAGCGGTATTGCGAATCGTTTCGCGGTAGGCGACCTGCGGCTTGCCCACGTTGGCTTCCACATTGAATTCGCGCTTCATGCGATCGACGATGATTTCAAGATGCAGCTCGCCCATGCCGGCGAGAATCGTCTGGCCTGTGTCTGGGTCCGTTGAGACCTTTAACGTAGGATCTTCGTTGACCAGCTTGTTGATTGCAACGCCGAGCTTTTCCTGATCCACCTTGGTTTTCGGCTCGATTGCGAGCTGAATCACCGGTGTCGGGAAGTCGATCGATTCGAGCAACACGGGCGCATTATCAGCGCAGATGGTATCGCCAGTGCCGGCGGTCTTGAGACCCACGGCAGCACAGATGTCACCAGCCAGAATCTCCTGGATCTCTTCACGCTTGTTGGCGTGCATTTTCACCAGGCGGCCGATGCGCTCTTTCTTATTCTTCGTGGCGTTCAGAACGGTATCGCCGGTGTTCAGCTTCCCCGAATACACACGGAGGAAGCAGAGCTGGCCGACAAACGGGTCTGTCATGATCTTGAAGATCAGGGCGCTGAACGGCTCTTTATCATCGGCGTTCCGGATGATAGTTTCTTCCGGATTGTCCGGAGAAAGCGCCTGCACAGGAGGAACATCGAGCGGAGAAGGAAGGTACGCGACAACGGCGTCCAACATGTTCTGCACACCCTTGTTCTTGAAGGAACTGCCACAGACGACCGGGAAGATCTTCTGACCGAGAGTCGCCTTTCGGATTCCAGCCGTCAACTCAGCTTCGGTAATGTCGGCGCCTTCGATGTACTTCTCAAAGAGAGCATCATCACTTTCAGCGACCGCTTCGACCAGCTTTTCGCGGTATTCTTTCGCGCGATCGACCAGATCGGCCGGGATGTCGACGTCGTCGTACTTGGCTCCGAGCGTTTCATCGCGCCAGATGCGCGCTTTCATCGTGACCAGATCGACAACGCCCTGGAACTTGTCTTCTGCGCCGACAGGGATCTGAATCGGAACGGGCCGCGCACGGAGACGCTCAACGATGGTTTCTACGGAACGATAGAAGTCAGCGCCGACGCGGTCCATCTTATTGATGAAGCAAACGCGGGGAACACGATACTTATCCGCCTGACGCCAGACGGTTTCCGATTGCGGCTGAACGCCGGCGACCGCATCAAACACGGCTACGGCGCCGTCGAGCACGCGAAGGCTTCG
>DASQLD010000201.1:0-5559 GCA_035630195.1 Bryobacteraceae bacterium | reverse complement strand
CCGATCAAAACAAAGTACTTCGTTTTTGTTCTGACCTCAATTTCGATGTTTTCAGCTCAATACTGACGAACTTCGGTTAACTCCGGATTATGAGACTTATACCGGACTCGGCTGGTACGGCGTGCTCGTCCGGCGACCGCCTGTCGCAAAGGACGCTAAAAAAGTATAAAATAGTACAAGTACACCGTCCGCGAAGTTAAACGTGAGCCTACGTAAGTCTACCGTTTCAAAGATCATTTTCGCCCTCGCTTCCGGAGCCGTCATTGGGATAGCTGGCCTCAGCGGCTCGTATGTGGTTCCTCTCGACAATGAAGTCATTCAATATGCGACGCGTCCCGTAGATGATCCCATCACACGGCTAAAAAAGCGTATTGCCTCCGGCGATGTCAAGCTGACATACGAAGACGGGATGGGATATCTACGCTCTGTCCTGAAAGCTCTCGACATTCCGGTTGAGTCCCAAGTGATGGTATTCACCAAGACTAGCTTCCAGGCGCCGAGGATCAATCCGCGCATGCCGCGCGCGCTCTATTTCAATGACCAGGTATCGGTCGGGTTTGTCCGGGGCGGCGATGTGCTTGAGATAGCGTCCCACGACCCGAAACAGGGCGTGATTTTCTACACCATCGACCAGGAGCCCAACCGGGCGAAGATCGAACGCAACGACACATGCCTGCAGTGCCATCATTCCGGCGGCACGTTGGGCGTTCCCGGCTTATTCGTTTCCTCGGTTTACCCGGATTCTTCCGGAATGCCGCTCTTTCAGAACGGCACTTTCGTCGTGAATCAGAACCGCGCATTTGCCGAGCGTTGGGGTGGTTGGTATGTTACCGGGACGCACGGAAAGCAAACCCATCGCGGCAATGCAGTAGTTCGAGACAAGAGTCGTCCGGATCAGCTAGAGACAGAGGGCACACAGAACCGTACAGATTTAACGCGGTTTTTTGACACCGGCGCTTACCTCTCTTCCCATAGCGACATCGCTGCCTTAATGGTGCTCGAACACCAGACGCACATGACGAATCTCATCACCCGCGTCGGGTTTGAAGCGCGGATGGCTGTGCACAGTTCGCAGGTCATCAATAAAGCTCTAGGAGAACCTGTCGACAAGCTCAGTGAATCGACTGTCCGGCGTATCAATAACGCGTCAGAAGAACTCCTCGAATACCTGCTATTCGCCGAAGAAGCGTCCATCACCGAGCCAATTCGTGGGACCTCTGGATTTGCAGAAGTATTCGCCAAGGCCGGGCCTCGCAACAAGAACGGCCGGTCTCTTCGTGACCTGGATATGACGAGCCGGTTGTTTCGGTATCCGTGTAGCTACATGATCTACTCGGAAGCATTCGACAGCATGCCAACCGAAGCTCGCGAACGAATTCTTAGGCGTCTTTGGGAAGTCCTGCACGGGGACAACAAAAACCCGGCGTTCAAGCGCCTGACACCGAAAGACCGGCAAGCCATCCTGGAGATCCTGACGGAAACCAAAGATAATCTGCCGGCCTGGTGGACCGCTAAACCGCAATCGATAACAACAGGCTAATCTTCGCTGCCGAAGATATTTGTGAAGGTTCCCAGCGGGCTTCGTTCATCGCCTCCGGCAGTTCCCGGAGCCAGTTCCCTCCGCATTTTCTCAAGCGTCATACTCTGAACGATCACACGCCCTGGACCGGTTACCGTCGCCAGGAATAAGCCTTCGCCGCCAAAAATCGCCTTTTTGATCCCACCGACAAACTGGATGTCATACGAGACGCTCTCGTCGAACGCGACGATGCAGCCCGTATCAACCTGTAGCGATTCTCCCGGACGCAACGTGAAGTCAATGAAATCACCGCCACCGTGAATAAACACCGATCCTGGTCCCGTCAGTTTCTCCAGAATGAAGCCTTCTCCGCCGAAGAAGCCCGCGCCCAACTTCTTGACGAATGCAATATTCAACTGCACCGATGTCTGCGCGAAAAGGAAGCTGTCTCGTTGCACAAGCATGGTCTGGCCGGGGACAAGATCGAATGCCTGAATCCTGCCGGGATAACTGGCAGCGAACCCGACCTCACCATCAGCCAGGGCACGAAAGTATGTCATGAAGAGCGATTCGCCCATTAGTTTTCTCTTCACCGCGCCCCAGAGTTTTTGGCCGATGGAATCGCCTTGCATCCTGGTTTCCCAGTTGATGCTCGGCGTCTTATAAAGCATCTTTCCGGCTTCGGCGAAGACTTCCTGGCCCGCTTTCAAGCGCAAGCGCGCTACTTGAAGATTGTCACCCTGAATCGTGTAATCGAGCGTATAAACTGCCGTCGGCTGCGAGTAAGCCTGAGCCCCGGCTCCGGCCGCAGCGCTCGCAGAAGCGCCTGCAGGCTCCCCGATCCTGTGGCCGCAGGACGCGCAAAACCGTGAATCCTCCGGCATCTGATTGCCGCAATTCGTGCAAAAAGCCATCTATCCCCCTGGTTTTCTTTACGCTGGTCCAATCGAAAAAGTTCGCGCTGTCGCCGATTATTGGAACCGTGTCCGAAACAGCCCAGTCTACAATAGGAGAGTAATCTCCCCACGCATGAAGAAGTACACTCCGGTTCTGGCCGTTCTGGTCAGCGTTTCCCTTCTCTCCGCTCGCCAGGAACAGCGATCCTGCGCGTCTCACGCCGATAAATGGCGTGAGGAGTTGCAGCTTCATCAGCAGGCACAAGCTGGACTTTTAAAAGTTAAAGCCAGTCTGACGGCAAAATCCGCCGTCCGGCTTCTGCCGGATCAAGGCAACATAGCGCACCTCGGCGATAGCGATGGCGTCGTTGCCAGGCGCAACCCTTACAATTTAAATGTTAAAACGATACGGTTCCTACCTTCAGCCGACACCCGCTCTTATCGATATGAAGTCGGTGACCTATCTTATGATGCAGACGCCGCCGCCAACGGAGCCCTGGTGTCCGGTCTGGGCGACGACGACTCGCGGCAACTCCAATTGCCCTTCGCTTTCCCGTTCTTTGGCTCTCAAAATACGTCCATTTATGTGAATTCGGACGGTAACGTGACATTCGGACAAGGAGATGTCGCAGTCACAGACCGGTCGCTCGCCCGCTTCCTATCCGGTCCGCCTCGAATTGCCAACCTGTTCATGGACCTCGATCCCTCCCGCGCGAGGGGTGGCATTCGTGTGCGAAACGAACCCGAGCGCGTCGTCATTTCCTGGGCCGAAGTCCCGGAATTCCGCGACGCGGGAAACGGCCCGCTGCAGACATTCCAGTTGCGCCTCCATCGCGATGGCAAGATTGAAATGGCCTTCTCCGACACTCGCGCTACCGACGCCGTCACGGGGATCGCGCCGGGCAATCTGCAAGGCGAGCCCAAGCTCATCAGCTTCGTCAACGGTCCGAATCCAGGAGAATCGACTTCAGCCATTGCCGAGCGCTTCTCGGGATCTGAATCAGTCGACATCTTTGCTGCCGCGCAAAAGTTCTACCGCAATCATGAAGACTCCTACGACTTTCTGGTGATTTACAACACCATGGGGATTCAGGCAGACGAGGGCGCGGTCGCCTACGAGGTCACAGTTCGAAATCAGCGTAGCGGCTATGGTGACGTGAGGACTGACGTCGGGGCGCAGGCAGGGTCGCCAAAACGGCTTCAGGCGATTCTCAATATGGGACCGCTCAGCCAATATCCGACGGATCCCAGTGCGCGCGTCCCAGGCCGCCTGTCGGTGGGTGATACGCCTCTGTCAACGATCGCCCATGAAACCGGCCACTTATTTCTCGCCTACGCCAGCATCGAAGATGAAATCGGAAACACTCCGATGCTGGGCCATCAGAGTGCCCATTGGGACTTCAAGTTCAACTCTGACGCCTCGTTGATGGAGGGGAATCGCATTCAAGATAACGGCGCCAGCGCGTCGCCGCGCTTCCTCACGACAGCGACAGTAGAAGGCTTCTCCGCTCTCGATCAATATTTGATGGGCATCCGAGCGCCGGAAGATGTTCCCGATATGTTCTATGTCACCAATTCGCGCAACCTGTCAGCAACGGGCTTGCCGAAAGCCGGTGTCGCGTTCGATGGCGAACGCCGCAACGTCAGCATCGGCGACGTCATCGCCGCAGCGGGCAGGCGCACCCCCGATCACACGGTAGCGCAACGCCAGTTCCGGCTCGCCTTCCTGCTGATCACACCGGAGAACGAAACACCTACGGCAGAGCAGCTCTCCAAACTCGACACCTTTCGCGCGCAATTCGAAACGTATTTCCTAAAGGTCACGAGTCAGGCAGCGACGGCGGACACGACTCTTCGCAAGGGCATCCATGTGTCCGCTTTTCCCGCAGTCGGGGTAATCCAAGGCGGCTCAACACCCGTAACCGCCGCAGTCGAGCAGGCTCCGGAAGCGCCTGTCACTCTCCTGCTCAAGACCCAATCCTCTACGGTCTCTGCTCCAGCCTCCGTGGTTATTCCCGCCGGGACAAAGAGTGTTACGTTCAATATCTCGGGCCGCGCCGAGGGAGTCGATCGACTTACCATTAGTCCGTCGAATGCCAGCTACGCCCCCGTCGATGTGCGACTCCAGGTGCTACCCTCGAACAAACTTTCATTAATCGCCATCTCGCAGTCGAGCCCGGTACGCCTCAGAGTTACCGATATTAATGAATTGCCCTATCCGGGCGTGACCGTGCAAGCACGCGCGAGTGGCGGATCCCTGAACCAGCCATTCGCAGTTTCCGACGGCAATGGCGACGTCCAGTTTCAATGGGTCCAGCAAAGTGATGAAGATCAACTGGTCGCGAGCGTACCCAGCGGTCGGTCCCTCACGATCTACGCAGGCGTGAAGCCGATCTTTGCGCCTACCAGTATCCTCAACGCAGCATCCTTCGCTCCCGGACTTGTTCCCGGCGGGATCGCCAGTATCTTCGGTGTGCGGCTAGGCGGAGAGAATGCGGAAGTCCTCATCAATGGCTCAACCTCGGACCTGTTGTTCGGAAACGATGGGCAACTCAACTTTGTTGTTCCCTTAGATTTGCCCGCCGGGACAGCGGAAGTCGTCATCCGGTCCGCCGGGACAGCATCAAATATCGCGAGGGTACCCGTTCTGCCGATGCAGCCCGGTGTGTTCTTCGACTCGACCACCTCGCTTGGAGCCATCACTGCCGCGGGTACGGGACAGATCACATCAGCCCGGCCAGTCGCGGCAGGTGAATACGTTGAAATCTACACAACCGGTCTGGGCGCCGTTCGTACTCTGAGTTCCGGCTTGCGCGAGACGTTGATCAAACCCGAAGTAGTGATCGGAGGAGTCCAGACCGAGGTTGCGTTCAGCGGGCTGACTCCGGGCTACTCCGGCTTGTACCAGATCAATGCGCGCATCCCGGTCGGCGTGACCTCAGGATTGCAAACTGTCGCAATCACAGCGAACGGAGTACGAAGCAACGAAGTGAAAATTCGAATTCGCTAGTCTCCCGTTTCTAAAGTCTCTTTATATTTATTGACCTTACGAATGATCTTGCTGGCACTGGCGACCCACTGAAATGGTTGTGGATTGCGATTGTAGTGCCGGACATAGTCCTTGATTGTCCTGATCAGGTCACG
>DASQLD010000200.1:0-7139 GCA_035630195.1 Bryobacteraceae bacterium | reverse complement strand
TCTTGCTGGCTGTTTTGTACACATAGTCGCGGTTGTTCTGGAAGTCGTTTACGAACTCACGTATGGGACATCATGAGCTCTGGTTTACAGAGCTGCTCAACAACTACTTCGCGGCTCCTGCGCAAGCAGTCCTGAACTTGTTTGGCGTCCACGCCGCTAATCCAGACAGGCCGTGGGTGAACTTCGTCGCCATGGAGATCCTGGTCGCGTTAGTCATCGTCGTTCTGTTCGCCATCCTTAAATCGCGTCTCTCGGTCGACAAGCCAGGCAAGCTGCAGCATTTGTTTGAACTCGTCTATCTCTTCCAGCGTCAGCAAGCCGACGAAATCATCGGCCACGATGGCAGGAAATATGTGGCATTCGCCGGTACGCTGTTTATCTTCGTGCTGTTCGGCAACTTGATCGGCGTCATTCCCTCTTTTGAATCGCCCACGATGTTCGCCCCGGTTCCGGCCGGCTGCGCGATGGCCACATTTCTCGTCTACAACATCCTCGGCTTCAAAGAGAACGGCGCCCATTATTTGAAGCACTTCACCGGTCCGATTCCGTGGCTGACTCCTCTGATGCTGCCCATCGAGCTAATCAGTCACCTCGCCCGTCCGATGTCGCTTACAATTCGTCTTTACGCGAACATGGTTGCCGGAGAAAAAGTCACCCTCGTCTTTTTAGCTTTAACGTATTTTGCCGTGCCGGTCGTTTTCATGGGCCTGCACGTATTCGTATCTTTAATCCAGGCCTTCATCTTCATGGTGCTTACGATGATCTACATCGGGGGCGCTGTGTCGCATGAGGAGCACTAGAATCCGGCATTTTGCCGCTGGCAGTGTGAGCCCCCGGCGTCCCAACGCGCGGTGTGGAACCACCTCCTGTCCGCGAATTTATTAGGAGAAAACAAATGAAGTCCAAGATGTTCCTGGTGTTGCTTGCCATGTTTGTGCTCGCCTCCCCAGTCTTTGCTCAGGAGACCGCCGCTTCGGCCGATCGTCCTTTCATCACCATCACATCCGGCATCGCCATGGCGCTTGCTTCCGGTCTCTGCGCCCTTGCCCAGGGTAAGGCGCTCGGCTCTTCGGCCGAAGCCATTGCTCGCAATCCTGGAGCCGGCAACGTCATTCGTGGCGCGCTGATTCTCGGTCTCGCGTTCATCGAGTCTCTCGCGTTGTTCACCTTCGTCGTCATCGCCGCGAAGTTCTAATCGCGGACTTATAATTCGAACGAGGCCTGCGGTCCCCACAAGGGCTGCAGGCCTTTTGCACATCCAACCGATGAAACTCCAAGGCATCTACCCTCCCATCACGACGCCCTTCGATCACAACGGTGAGATCTACAAAACCAAGCTCACTTCTAATGTCGAGGCTTGGAATCGAACCGGTCTCGCCGGCTATGTTGTCTGTGGCTCAACCGGCGAAAGCGTAATGCTCACGCCCGAAGAAAAATTCCTTTGTTGGGAGCTGGTGGCCAAGGCCGCAGCGCCCGAGAAACTCCTGATCGCCGGCACGGGAGTCGAAAGCGTACGGGAAACGGTGTGGCTCACGAACAAAGCTGCAGAGATGGGTTATAAGGCGGCGATGGTCAGAACGCCCTTCTACTACAAAGGTCTTCTGAATAACGTGAGTGCCCAGGTGCTTTACTTTCGTTCCGTAGCCGATCGCGCCCGAATTCCATTGATGATCTACAACTGGCCGCAGGCGACCGGGATCGACATTGCTCCCGAAGCCGTCGCGATGCTCTCCGAGCACCCGAACATCATCGCCATTAAGGAGAGCTCGGGATCGCTCGAAAAAGTCATGCAGATGATCCGCGAAGTGAAGCGAGGGTTCCAGGTGCTTGTCGGTTCCGCGCCGACACTGGCGCCCTCGTTTCATGTCGGCGCGGTCGGCGCCGTGCTCGCTTTTGCGAATGCCGCTCCTTACGCCTGCATCACGATCTGGGAGGCGCATCGAAGCAGGGAACTCGACGCGGCGAAGGACTGGCAGAACCGAATCGCCAAGGCTGCGCAGCTTGTCACCACCAAGTATGGAGTTCCTGGCCTGAAGCACGCGATGGATCAGATGGGATATTATGGCGGACCTCCGCGATTGCCGTTGACGGTCCCAACGCCGGATGCCAAACTCGAAATCGAGGCGGCCTTCGCCGGTCTTCGAGGATGACATGTATAACCCCGCGCACTTTCGTGAAGAACGTCCCGAAGTCCTGCACGAGTTCATGCGCACGCACCCCTTGGCGGCCCTCGTCACACTGTCTGCAAACGGGCTCGAAGCGAATCACATCCCTCTGATTCTGGATGCCGGAAAAGGCGTCTTACGCGGCCACGTATCCCGCGCAAACACCATCTGGCAAACCAGCCAGACCGAAGCGCTCGCAATCTTCACGGGACCCGAGCATTATATTTCTCCATCGTGGTATCCCGCCAAGAAGGAGCACGGCCGCGTAGTGCCGACGTGGAATTACACTGCCGTACATGTACGCGGAACATTAACTTTCTTCGAGGAAGCCGCCCGGCTTCGGGCCATCGTCGAAGAGTTAACTCAAATCCACGAAGCCTCTCTTGCGCAGCCGTGGAAGGTCGACGACGCTCCTCCGGAATACGTCTACGGTCTTCTCAAAGCAATAGTTGGCTTCGAACTTAAAATCGTGAGCCTCGAAGGCAAATGGAAAGCGAGCCAGAACCGGAGCGAAGCCGATCGCGCGTCCGTGGTTGAAGCCTTGCGTAACCTGGGTGCAACTGGTTCCGCCGAAACAATTCGCTAAGCTGCTGCAGTTGTTGCAGATCAACCTACGCTACCTTCTTCTCAAAACATCAATACGCTGGCAATTCAGCATTGAAATACTACTGAACCAATCGGTCGGATTATGTAATACCGAACGAATGCGGACTCATCCACGTCAAAGTCGGTCCCATAAGCGTAACTTTGCCTCCGGAATCGTACATGCAACTTGTGACGCTGGTCCACACCAGCGCCGCGAATTTTGAAAGCTGGCTCGAAAAGCAGAGCAGAGGAGCCGCATGACGCCGCCCCTCTTAACCTTTCTTCTTACGGCATATTTCGCGAACGCCGCATCGAACTCGATCAGCGGCCGCGTGCAGGGTCCGCAAGGACTGCCAGTCACGGGTCTGACCGTTGAAGTTGCCGATTCCTCCGGCAGAATCGTGTGTACAAAAATCACGACCGACGCCGGAGCATGGTCTTGCACCGAACCAATCATTCCTCCCGCTCGCGTTACCGTCAGCGGACGCCAGTGGAATCAATCGATTTTCAAAGCCGAAGACACGCAGAAAGAAGTTGTAGTTACTCTTCAACCTGCGACGCTGTTGCAAACCGTCGTCGTGTCCGGATCGCGCATTGAAGAGCTACAGGATGACTCAGCACAGCGTGTGGAAGCGGTGACACGCCAGCAGATCCAATCGACTGGCTATGAGCGTGTCAGTGACGTGCTCGCGGAAATGCCCGGCGTTGTTACACGAAGAGGCAGCACGGCCACTGTCGCAGGTGAGCAGGTACAAGGTATCGATTCGCGGCAGGTTGCCGTCCTACAGGATGGCCTGCCAATTCCCGGCGCGCGTGGTGTAAAAAGCGGTGTGTTGAATCTGCACCGGCAAAGTACCTCCGGCTTGCAGCGCGTCGAAGTAGCCAAAGGGGCCGGCTCCGCGCTCTACGGCAGCGATGCGATCGGCGGTGTGATTAACCTCATCTCACGGGAAGCCTCGCATCCTATCGAAGCCGAAATGAATGTATCCGGAGGAACTCTTGGCATGTTCGATCTCGATGGCTCTTTGGGCGGTCGGATCGACAAACTTTCTGTCTTGGTAAGTGGTGGCACGCACCGGATGGATGGATACAAGCTCGTGCCTTCCAGCGTGGCCAGTGTCGGACCCGATTGGAATCGTCAGGATGGAGCCGCGCGGCTGCGATGGGCCGCACATCAAAAGTTCTTCCTGGGCTTGGCCGCGAGTGGATATCACAACCACGAAGAAGCCATCAATCTCACCGAGCAGGGCAACGCGACTGGCGTCGTAAACGACAGCACACAAGCCTACTCGGCGACGTTCGACTATATACCTAGCCCAGCGTTTGACCGCTCAAGGGCGACTCTACCGCGCGCGCTATGACGAAAACTCCATCACTACCTTGCTCGCGGGAAATCCAGCGCCGTCCTCAGCGAACCTCAATCAGGTCTATGACCGCATGGATTCGACCATCGGCTATAACCGGGGCGGGCATGTACTGCAGACCGGCGTTGAGGCATCACCGTCATTTTTTGCTCGATTATTTCGAAGCCCGCGGCCTCAAGCATCCTGCGAGCACGTGGGCGCAGGACAATTATCGCGGCGTCAACCGGATGCTTGGCGATAACGCAGGCCAGCAGATCACCCTTACCGACGGCTGGGTGCAGGACCGCTGGGCATTGACCCCGCGCGTAACGCTTACACTTGGCGGGCGCATCAGCGGCCATTCCTTGTATGAAATTAATGCAGTTCCGAAGGCCGGCCTCGTGTACCGCGCGACCGAAAAGTTGATCTGTGCGCTTCTTACGGCCACGGCTTTCGTGCTCCGGACCTGGGTCAGCTCTATTACCGGTTCGCGAATCCCACAAACTTTTATCAGGTCATCGGCAATCCTAACCTGCGTCCGGAAACGTCGCAGAGTATGCAAATTGGAGCCGGCTGGCGCGCGCAGAGGTGGCGCGCGAACATAACGCTCTTCAACAATCGTGTGCGTAATCTTATCGACTCTACGAACATCGGTACACCGCGTACTCCGGCGGACGCTGCGGCGCTGCTCGCGCGCTACTCGATTCCCCCCGACTACAACCCGATCCTCAATCGGCCGATCTTCCTTTACCAGAATCTCTCCCGGGCCCTAACGCGCGGTGTCGAAGTGGACGCCGAAGTTTCTCTCATGCGGAACTGGCACGTTAGAGGCGTTTACACGTATCTGGATGCGCGGGATGTGCTCACTGACCTGCGCCTGGCGCAGCGTCACAGGAACCAGGGCTTTGCGGGTACAGAGTATACGGTGCCGCGTTGGGGACTCAGCGCGAACATGCGAGCCAGCTACTACAGCTACTGGCTCCTGAACTCCGCTGCGGGAACACGAGCCTACGGCTACAGCATTTACGACCTTTATTGTTCAAAACAAATCAAGACCGTTACGGCATACGCGTCCATTGACAATCTCTTCGATTCGCTCGATCGCAAGCTCAGCCAGACGCCGCCTACATTCGACCGACCCGATTACGGCCGGACCTGCCGTGTCGGCATGCGATGGAACTTTCCCCGGGAATAAATCATGACTTCAAATCAAATGGAACGTAGAACGTTTTTGGCGCTTCTGAGCGCAATCGGGCTTTCCGCTGCGGATACCGACAACAAAACTGGCGTATTGCTGCTCGCTCACGGCGGACGGTTGGCTACCTGGAACGACGAAGTAAACCGGATCGCTGCCGCGGTAGACCGATACTATCCGGTCGAAGTAGCGTTGGGGATGGCGACGAAAGCAAACATACAATCCGCCATCGATCGCTTGACCGCAAGGCAAGTGTCCAAAATCATAGCGGTGCCGCTCTTCATTTCCTCTTATAGTTCGGTCATCACGTCCACCGAGTGGCTACTGGGACTGCGTGCCGAGATGCCTCCGGACTACAAGATTTCGCGAAGATGTCTCACGACCATGGCGACCACGCTGGACATCACGGCCCCGCGAAATCGGAAGATCCCTTGATGCCGCTGCAGCTCAAGATTCCGGTGACGATGATGCCTGCTATGAACCGGCACGGGATTGCCGCTGACATCCTCACCGACCGGGCACGCGCGATCAGTCAGAACCCTGCAAAGGAAGTTGTCATTCTCGTCGCTCATGGCCCGAATCCTGAAGACGACAACGCCAAGTGGCTCGCCGATCTCGCCGCCTTGGCTGACCTCCTCAAGCCGCGCACAAGCTACTCCCGCATCGAATACCTGACAGTCCGTGATGACGCTTCGGAAGAAGTCCGCGCCAAAGCCAAAGTCGAACTGCGCGGTCTCGTCGAGAAAGCCGGAACCGAAGGCAAGCGAGCGCTTGTCGTTCCCGTTCTGCTTTCCTACGGCGGTATCGAACTCGGCATTAAGAAACGCCTCGAAGGGCTGGAGTACACTATGGCGACCCAGGGCTTGCTACCTGACGCTCGTTTAGCCAACTGGGTGATCGAGTCCGTCAGAACTGCGTCAGCGAAATAGTTCCAAGAGAGGGCGGTAGAGCCTCATTCCTGCTCGAGAATTTGGACGGGATCGAATCGCCTAGCGCGCGAAGCCGGCAGCAGGGTAGCGAAGAACCGCATTGGATCTGCCGTCCTCCGCCAACAGCATCGAGCGCAAAAAGTGAAAAACAAGAAGCGCCATGCAAACTCCTCCAGTCAAGCCGAGCAACGCCAGTCGGCTCCGGAGCCTTATCGAGCGTGCCTTCGCGCACATCACCGTCTTCTGCGGAAGGTTGAGCAAGGCTTTCAACTGATTGACAGCGCCCGGCAGCGAAACACGCCTACTCAAAAGTTGGCTGAATTCAATCCAGAATCCTGCGATTGCAGCGCCACAGCTGCGAAGCATCTGGAGAGCCTACTCTCGATATCCAGCTTGTACTTTCGGTAAAGTGAGCTTTTCAGCATAAACTTGAAGGCATAGTGCAGTCGCCAACACGGAGCGGGGGTGTCAGTTGCATTTGCAGATGATGTACCACATATACGCTCTGCCGCGCCGGTACTATTGAAGCGGTGACACGAATCTATTCTGACGTCGCGCGCCCTTCGTGACCGTGCGCCGGCGGAACCGGCGCGGTGCTTCCTTACGCGGAACATAAATGAATCGGAGAGCCGGATGCCTCATCTAAGCGCCGGATGACGCCCGATAGCAAGAAATCCGATTTAACATTCAGCTCAACCGAACTGGCAAACCGGACAATTCATCGGCGAGCGATAGAGGCCATCACCTGGGGTATCGGCGCTGTCAATTTCGACCTGATGTTTCAGGCAATGGTGCGCGACGCCAAGGGAGCCGTCAACCAGATTCTTTTCTGGTCGCAGCCCTCCAACTGGAAGAACCAGTTTCTGACGCCGAATCCCGACACCATTTACTTCATGCCGTTCTTCAACACAAAGGACACAGG
>DASQLD010000199.1:0-7940 GCA_035630195.1 Bryobacteraceae bacterium | reverse complement strand
TTTCGGAAATGGCAAAGTGACTCGGGTGAAAGAGACTTACGCCGGGCTAGGGGGATCGACAGCTCCCACTCATAAGCCGCCGCTCTAAACGCCCATTTTTGCGGGCCCCAGAGGCTCACTTGGTATTATTGAGGAAGAATCCAACCAACTCCAAAGGAGAAGCTTCCCCCAATGCCAATCAAAGTGGGAATCAACGGCCTCGGCCGTATCGGGAGAAATGTAGTTCGCGCCGGACTAAACAATTCTGACATTGAATTCGTTGCAGCCAACGATCTTACAGATACCAAGACACTCGCGCACCTGCTCAAGTACGACTCCACCTTGGGTCCTCTCGAGGCGGATGTAAAGTTCGACGAGACCTCCATCACCGTCAACGGAAAGGCCATCAGAATCTTTGCCACCAAGGACCCGGCTCAGATCGACTGGACTTCGCTCGGCGTACAGATTGTTGTCGAATCCACCGGACATTTCACCGATGCCACCAAGGCTAAGGCTCACTTGACTGGAAGCGTCAAGAAAGTCATTATTTCCGCCCCCGCGACAAATGAAGATGTAACGATCGTACTCGGCGTCAACGACTCCGCGTACAATCCGGCCGAAGACAACATCATCTCGAACGCATCGTGTACAACGAACTGTCTCGGACCCGTGACAAAAGTGCTGCATGAGAAGTTCGGCATCGAGAAGGGCACGATGACGACAATCCACAGCTACACGAACGATCAGAACGTCCTCGACTTTCCGCACAAGGATCTGCGTCGCGCCCGCGCTGCAGCGATCAACATGATTCCGACGTCCACTGGCGCGGCCAAAGCCATCGGCTTAGTTATGCCGGAACTGAAGGGCAAGCTCGATGGTTACGCAATGCGTGTGCCCACTCCGAATGTCTCCGTTGTAGATTTCGTTGCTATCTTGAAGAAGAACACCACAGGCGAGGAGATCAATTCAGCTCTCAAGAGCGCTGCCGAAGGCGAATTGAAAGGCATCCTGAGCTTTACGACGGACCCGGTAGTTTCCAGCGACATGATGAAGAACCCCAACAGCTCCATTGTCGACGGCCAGTTGACAAAGGTTCTCGACGGAAATCTCGCCAAGGTTGTGGCTTGGTACGACAACGAGTGGGGATATTCCTGCCGTGTGGTCGATTTGATCGGATTTCTCGCCAATAAGGGTCTGTAGTCGCGAAATCAATAGGTACGCCCCGCCGCTTCTTCAGAGCGGCGGGGCTTTTTACGTATGGATACCATTCGATGTCCGTGGGCAAAAGGCGAACTCTATCATCGCTATCATGACGAGCAATGGGGCGTCCCCGAACATGACGACCGCATGCTTTTCGAGATGATCATACTGGAAGGCGCGCAAGCGGGATTGAGCTGGGAAACGATTCTGAAGAAGCGCGGCAATTACCGAGAGGCGTTCGACAAGTTCGATGCTGAACGAATCGCCGCGTACGACGACACCAAGCTGGCGGCTCTCCTGCAAGACGCTGGTATCATCCGCAATCGCCTCAAGATTGCGGCGGCCGTCGCCAATGCCAAAGCTTTTATCCAAACCCGGAACGAGTTTGGCACTTTCGACAAATACATCTGGAGCTTCGTCGACGGTCGCCCGGTTCAAAATTCGTTCACCACGATGACGGAAGTTCCAGCCAAAACGCCGCAATCCGACCTCATGAGCAAGGACTTAAGCCGGCGCGGCTTCAAGTTCGTTGGCAGCACGATCTGCTATGCGTTCATGCAGGCCACAGGCATGGTTAATGACCATCTGACTTCCTGCTTTCGTTGGCGCGAACTAACGATCGATCCGAGTTACGTAGGCGTCCCGCGGCATACCGGCCGACCGAGCCTTGACAAGTAAGCGCTCGGCTTCTTTCCGACTATCGGCGGATCCCAGCACTACCATGTATCTCCGTCGTCCCTGACCCTCTGCCGGAAATACTTCCGGCTGAACGTTGTTCCAACGCTGACTGATCTGTTCGGCGCGCTTCAAGGCGCCTCGATAGTCCTTATAGATCGCGCCGACAACGACCCAGCTACCTCGCTGCGCAGCGGCGGGCGCTGGAGTTGGCTCGACAGAGCGGCCCCTGGTCACGGGAGTCGGGACAGTTGTCGCGTCAGCAATGGGAGGTCGAGATGTTTCGGGTCGCGACGACGACCTCAGCCAAAACACAAACAGAACCACCGCGGCAAACACAGCGACGAGTGCAGTTGTGGGAACTCTACGGCGTACCGCGGGTGCGGATGGACTCTCGCGCCCGCGCAGAACTTCCAGAGCTTCGGCGGCGCTTAATCGTCGCGAAAGACTTCTCTCAGCGATACGATCGAGCGGCGACGGTAGACTCCGGGCCTGCGCTGCATTCTGCGGCTTTCGCTGCGTCAAGATTTCGACGATGCTCTCACCGACCTGGAACATGTCATCGGACGGCGCTCCTGCACGCGAGATTGTCCACGGCGAGAGCTTCACAGAATCACCGACAGCGACGACGTTCTCCGGAGTAATGGCGCCGTGCGTCAGCCCTTGTGAGTGAAGGTACACCGTCGCCTGAAGCACCGAATCCACGACGGCTCGGGCTTCTTCTTCGCTGAGCGCGCGGTTCGCTACAGCCTCGGAAAGGCTATCATCGGGCCGTTCTGAAACTAGGTAGTCGAAGGTATCTTCGTCCTCTTCAAACGTACCGCTGGCATAAGAACGAATGATATTTGGATGCGACAGTGTGACTGCTGTCGACCACTGGGTTGCAAATCGATTGCCTGGAGCGATATGAACAATCGCCGGGCCGTCAGACGTATCGGTGCTGAATACTCCGGTTCCACCCACGTCCCCCAGGTAGTCGCCGATCATATACTTGCCGCCGACGACAGATCCGATTAGGTCGCGCCACTGGTAAGTCATCCTACAACTTTATCGCGAGGCGCCGAGTCCTTCGTGATCGCGTCCAACAGCCTCCGGCTCGCTTCAGCAATCTCCAAGACGGCGCCATCGAATGCTGCCGCGTTCGCCTTAGAGGGCGCCCGAAAGCCGCTTATCTTGCGGACAAATTGCAATGCCGCCTTGCTGCATTCATCATCTGTAGCGCGCAGCCCTGGCTGTCGCAGAACTTTAATGCTTCTACACATAGTTCTTCATATATTGTGAGCTACCGGATACACGATCTAGCAAAGTTTAGCGGTGAGACCGGTTAACAGATCGGATGGCGGAATGCATAATCGAATAGTTATTTAACCATGTAGTTATGAACATATCACAAAGTCTGGATGCAACTTTCGCGGCGCTCGCTGATCCGACCCGCCGAGCAATTCTCGGGCGACTAGCATCCGGCGAGGCTTCCGTGACGGAGTTGGCTGAGCCGTTTGCCATGAGCCAACCTGCAATCTCCAAACACCTGAGAGTTCTAGAGCGTGCCGGCTTGATTTCGCGCGGTCGGGATGCCCAGCGGCGGCCCCGGCGGCTTGAAGCCAAGCCTCTCGCAGAAGCCAACGACTGGTTGGAGCATTACCGGCAATTCTGGGAACAAAGCTTCAATCGCCTCGATAATCTGCTTGATGAGCTGAAGGCTAAGGAAGGGCAGCGCGCACTTAAGAAACGCCGGCGCGGAAAACACCGGCCCGAAAAACAATAGAGGAGATCACTCATGCTCAACACTGGAACACTACAAATCACCATACCTGGCGAACGGGAGATCCAAATGACACGGGTCTTCGATGCGCCACGACATCTCGTGTTTGAGGCGTTTTCTAAGCCCGAGTTGCTCAAGCGCTGGTTTGGACCTCGGGGTTGGTCACTCGTGGTCTGCGAAGTCGATCTGAAGGTAGGCGGCGGTTTTCGTTTCGTTCTACGAGGGCCCGACGGGAGGGACATGGGTATGCGAGGCGTCTATCGAGAGATCGTCAGGCCGGAGCGCTCCGTCCACATGGAGTCGTTCGACGATTTTCCCGGGGAGGCGGAGGTAACCTCGGTGTTCGTCGAGAAGGAGGGCAAGACGACTCTTACTGTAACCGTACTCTATCCTTCGAAGGAAGTTCGCGACGCAGTGATTCAGTCCGGTATGGAGCACGGCGCTGCGGAAAGCTACGACAAGCTTGCCGAGCTGTTGAGTTCTTCCCAAATCTGATGGCCCGGACTGGCATGCGTGCGCTTAGGAAGGTATTACCGAGCGAAACGAAAGAACAGGTTAAAGAAGTGCTTTCGTGGCTCGAACAACATGGCACCAAGCACGACCTAGATAACTTGAACAGGTTCGGTATCAGCGCGACCAAGGCCTTCGGTGTTCGATGGCGAATATCCAGGTTCTTTCCAAGCGCCTGGGTCGCAGTCACGAGCTCGCAGCCGAGCTGTGGGAGACACACTGGTACGAAGCCCGTATGCTTACGTCCTTCGTCGACGAACCTGCGCTAGTAACACCGGAGCAGATGGACCGATGGTGTTTCGACTTCGATAATTGGGGCATTTGCGACACAGTATGCTTTCACCTGTTCGACCGCACACCATATGCCTGGGACAAGGTAGGCACGTGGAGCAATCAGAACGAAGAATTCGTTAAACGCGCGGCGTTTGGGCTCCTCGCCAGCCTCGCAGGCCATGATAAGACAGCCTGCAACCGAACGTTTGCTGAAAGCCTTCCCCTCATCGAACGCGCCGCTACCGACGAACGGAACTTCGTCAAGAAAGGAGTGAGTTGGGCGTTGCGCCGAATCGGCAGGCGCAACCATGAACTCCACTCCGCCGCGCTGCCGGTCGCACAGCGACTGGCGGACTCAACGAATGTGGCGGCACGCTGGGTGGGTAAAGATGCCCTTCGCGAACTCACCAAACCCTCAGTCGTGCGAGCACTCGCGAAAGGAAAACAGAGATGAACATCCCAGAAACCCTCAACGTATCCCGGCAGGGAGAAACGGAAATTCTCATCACGCGCATGTTCGAAGCGCCTCGACATCTGGTGTTCGACGCCCATACGAAACCCGAATTGCTCAAGCGCTGGCTCGGCGTGCGTGGCGGCTGGACACTGGCGATTTGCGAGATCGATCTCAAGGTTGGTGGCGCCTATCGCTATGTCTGGAGGAATGAATCCAAGAACCTTGACATGGGAGCCGGAGGAGTATATCGAGAGGTCACTCCTCCTGAGCTGCTTGTCTGTACCGAACGCTTCGACTATCCCTGGTATTCCGGAGAAGCCTTGAACACGACTGTGCTCGACGAGCAAGCTGGCCGCACTTCACTCACCTTAACTGTGCGATACGAGTCCCACGACGCTCGCGAGACCGTTCTGAAGTCCGGTATGGAATGCGGCCTCGCGGAGAGCTACAACGCACTGGCGGAACTGCTGGCGATCGCAGACTACGATGAACGAGTCATGTCGCTGGATGTTCCACCAGCGGCCGGCACGTAGCACTTCCGTGTGTAGTCCATCACCATGCGATCGGCGTTGAAGCGCCAGCCGAGGGTGCGGATAGTGCGCTTCATCCGCTTGATCCATCCACGAGGCAGTCCATCGCGATCTCGCTGGTAGTACAGCGGAATGACCTCATCGCGGAGAGCCCGGTACAAATCGTCTCCATCACGCTGATCGTGGATGTCCATATTGGAGTGCGTTCTTCCGGTACCAATCGAGAAGCCGTTCAAGCCATCGTGAGCTTCGGCCCACCATCCATCCAGCACCGACAGGTTCAAGCCACCATTTAACACTACTTTCTGACCGCTGGTTCCTGAAGCCTCAAGAGGACGCCTCGGATTATTGAGCCACACGTCGACGCCTTGAACGAAGTGCCTACCAACATTGATGTCATAGTCTTCCACGAAGAGAAACTTGTCGCCGAATTGAGGATCGCGCATCAGTTCCGCGATCTGCTGCATAACTCGCTTACCCGGCTCGTCGAGCGGGTGTGCCTTCCCGGCAAAAACAAACTGAACGGGACGCTTGGGATCGTTCACCAGCGACGCGAGTCGTTCGATGTCGGCCAAAAGTAGATTTGCTCGCTTGTACGTCGCGAAACGACGTGCGAAACCGATTGTCAGCGCATCGGGAGTAAAGATCCGGCTGAGCTTCTGCAAAATCTCACCAGACTCTCCGCGAGCCATGGCCTGTTGCACGGCGCGTCGGCGGACAAACTCAAGCAGCCGGGATTTCAGAGTGAGATGTGTTTCCCAGAGTTCGGCATCGTCGATCGCTTCAATTCCTTCCCAAATGGAAGCTTCTCCGCTGCGCTCATGCCAACCCGAACCCAGGTGGCGATCGTATAGCCGGAACATCTGGGGCGCCATCCAGGAACGTACATGAACGCCGTTCGTGACGTGACCAATTGGCACTTCATCTTCCAAACGGCCTGGATAAAGTCCCGTCCACATCGCCCTGGAAACTTCCCCGTGCAAGGACGAGACAGCGTTTGCCCGGCGAGACAATCGAAGACCGAGCACAGTCATGCAGAAAGGCGCATGATGATTGTGCTGGTCCTCCCGGCCCAAGCCCATTAGTCGATCATGGGATATTCCCATCGAATCGCGTAATGGTCCGAGGTGTTCCTCCACAAGTTCGCCGCTGAAGCGATCATGTCCGGCGGGTACAGGCGTGTGGGTCGTGAAAACGACCTCTCGCGATACACGGCGGGCTGCCTCATCGAACGTCACACCTTCGTCTTCCATGCGGCTGCGAACCGCTTCGAGTACAGCGAATCCGCTGTGCCCCTCATTCATGTGAAGGACGCCGGGAGAGATACCCATCGCCTTCAATGCGCGAAAGCCTCCCACCCCCAGGAGCAACTCTTGTCGAATTCGTATCCGGCCGTCTCCACCATACAGTCGCGATGTTAGTTCGCGGTCTTCTGGCGCATTGCCCTCCACATTCGAATCGAGGAGAAGCAGATCGCAGCGGCCAACCTTCATACGCCATACTTTCGCCCGAATTGACGCCCCACGGGTATCGATCTGCACCATAACCGGCGCGCCGCTCGGCCCTATAGCAGGAGTCATCGGCAACTGATTCGCGTCCAATTGGAGGTAATCTTCCTGCTGCCAGCCATTCGTGTCGAGTCTTTGTCGGAAGTAGCCTTGACCATAAAACAGGCCAATACCAACGAGCGGAATATCCAAGTCGGAAGCGCTCTTGATGTGGTCGCCGGCAAGGACACCGAGGCCCCCCGAGTAGATCGGTATTGACTCGTGCAGCCCGAACTCTGCCGAAAAGTAAGCCACTGGGCGGGGTCTCAAGACACCGGCATGCGTTGCGCCCCAAGTCCGATCCGCTTGCAGATACTCTTGTTGTCGGCGGTAAGCGTAGTTGATCCGGCTGTGCAGTACAAGTTCGCCTGCCCGCCGCTGCACCTCTGACAATGGGATCTCAGACAGCAGCGCGATGGGATTGTGATTCAACTCCCGCCAGCGAAGCGGATCGAGATCGCGAAATAGACTTGTCGTGTCATGATCCCAACTCCACCAGAGATTCCGGGCAAGTGACCATAGCCGTTCTCTAGCGGGAGCGATGAATCGGTCGAGCGTACGGGCTTCACTCACGACGGGCGCAAGTTCATTCGCCGCGTCCACCAGCATCTGGATCTCATCGTCGCGGAAGATGCGCCGCGCAATCGTCTGGACGACCAATACTCCTTGCAATACTCCCCGATCGATTAGTGGAACGCCAAGGAACGATTGATAGTCGTCCTCGCCTGCCTCTCGAAAATACTTAAACCTCGGATGAGACTTTACGTTGTCAACTGCGAGCGGCAGTACTTGTTCGGCCACGAGTCCAGCGAGCCCTTCATGTAGCGCTAGACGAAGTGTGCCGACACATTCCCGCCGCAGTCCTAGAGTCGCTGCTAATACTAAATTCGCCCGATCGGGTTCCAGCAAATAAGCCGAACAGACGTCGGTCTGAAAGCGCTTGGCGATCAGCGCAACAATGTTAGTGAGAGTGTCGGCGGGGTTACTACCCTCCTGCGCCAGATTTCCAA
>DASQLD010000198.1:0-7933 GCA_035630195.1 Bryobacteraceae bacterium | reverse complement strand
CGCAGCGGCTCTCGTCGAAAAGAATTTGTTATCTCACTCAGCATGGTCAAAGACACCTAACCGTACCAGTCCGGAGGACTGGTAGAAACCAACCTTGCCACCGCGAAAGAGGCGGCAGACTCAACCAACCTATAGCCAACGAGACACACCACGGACGCGCCTGGCCATCCTCCGCCGCCTCTGCCTACTTAGCCGCTGAAATCCGTCTCAGTTTCCGGCCGGCCAACAGCACAGCCGCACCTACGAACAGCAGCAGACTGGACGGCTCCGGCACCGCCGAATTCGGATTGTCAACCGTCAACGCCCCTGAAAAATATAGAGAAATATCGCCTTCCTGATCCGGATCCGTTTGTCGAAGATAGAAGCCGGACGTAGGCTGCGTCGTCGAGAGACTTAGTTGAAGGTCAGCCCGCCCACCGTAACCGAGTATGAAATTCCAGGCAAGAGCCATCGCGACATCATCCGACATTCCAGGTCCGACGCCGTTCGCGTTCGCCAGCTTTCCCTCAATTGCGTTGGTGTAGATATTCGGCGGGGGAGTGACATAGCCCGGCTCCCCGATCTCCCAGCTGACATTGTTCGGTCTCGCTCCGCCAGTGCTGCCACGCTCATTCGTAAAGCCGTTCTGCGTTTGACGGATCTCATGATCGAAGAAGGCTGTAACTTTATTCGTGCCCTGCTTCGTAAAGGGAATGGCGATCGTACCCAGGCCCTTCTCGAAGTCGAATCCCGATGTGTTCACATGACTCGGCAGCGTCTTGGGACCGATGTCACCTTCCGAGTCAAACCAATCCCCGTCGAGGTTCAACATCCACTGAACAAGGTTGATGGAATCGATTGTTGTGCCCGGATCGAAAATGTCAATCGCAGCAGAGCCCCTTTGAACCTGTAGTGCATTCCCCAATTCATCGCTCAACACCGAAGGGGAGTTGGCAAACCCCAACTGAGCCCGACCCACTTGCTGCGCCTGAAAATCCAGCCGAAATAAGGGGACAGACCCACCCGACTGCAGAGCAAGCAGCGCTGCGGGATCCTCGAACGACAACTCCGTCGCCGACACTAGACCCGCAACGGACAGATCGGAACTCGTAATCTGGTCGCCAACTGCGCCGAGCCGGTCGAAAAAGCTCACGCTAACCGGTGACAGCAGGGCCGTCGGATAGGTAACAGCGAAGTCAAAAGCTCCGATGGCCGTACCCGGCGTTAATCCGGAAGCGATGACATCAACGGTCAAGTTCCCGCCCACGCCGACGTTGCTCGCAGAAGGAACCAGAGAAATGGTCGCTGCGGAAGCCGCGCAACCTAGCAGCAAACCTAATACCAACATCCGAGCGCATGAGTTCATGGGGTTCTCGTTAGGGCGCACGCTGAGGCCTCGTACAACGGAGAGTAAGGCGCGCGCATCGGCGACAGTGATCGTGCTTGTATTGGACACATATACAGCACGTCACTCAACTGATTTGGTGGTATATTCGCGTCATTCCACAAAAACATTCCCCACTGACTGGAAAGGATCTGCCCCTGCGCGATGAAACGGCGGAATAGAAGCGATACGAAAGACAGATAAGGCTAACACGGCTCGCGCACTCATTCAATTTCGATTCGTGCAGCCTATCACACATCTTGGGTACTCATCAAGCGTTCTTCGATGTATGGCTTGAAAGGATCGTCCATTGCGATCGCTTCGTTCGCCGTTTGTACTGCGGTTGAATTCCCTGCTCTAATTACCGTCCATGTCGCCGCAGGAACATTGATGCCTAGGAATGTGGGAGGTGGACAGCTAAGATTGCGGAGTTGCAGACAAGCAGATGTAGAGAGTTCAGCCGTTCCAGCTTTTTTGGATCGGTCACCCGGCATGGCGCGATCCTGGATTTCCAGCCCATGTCCGGTCGAAGCTTGCTCTTCCGTTGAGACCCCAATGGAGCCAGCGGATGCGCTTTATGCAAGCGGTTGAACAGGGTTGAAGAACCCAACCGATTCAGGCCGGGTTAGCGGCTGGTAGCTGACCACCTTCTACGCAATAGCCCAGCTTTCGTAGATCCTTGATCATGCGGACGGTGCGCATACGCTTTGACTTCGTACTCGCCGCCGGACCTTGTTCTTCGTAGAGGACCCCGTGGCGAAGGATTAGCCAGAGCAATCGGCATAATCGATGAGCAACCGCCAAGATGGCCTGCAGGTATCCGAGTCGGGGAAGTAGCCGCTGAAACGTCAATTGGAAGATGCTCCCTTTGACCTTAACCGCTGATTGAGCAGCTTGATTGAGCAATCGCCGCATGTGACAGTTTCCATTCGGAGAGACCGTGCTATGCGACTCCCCGGCGCTCTCCTCGTTTCCGGGACATACTCCTACCCAGGAAGACAGCGCCTTTGGCGTTGGGAAAGTTGCTGCTTTAGGTCCTACCTCAGCGATCATCTGGAGTGCGGAATCTACACCGAAGCCGGGCACTTCCGACACACGGCGCACAACCTCGTGGTGCTCCTGCAGTAAGCTCAGCGCTTCCCGTTCCAGTTGCTCGATGTGCATCTCAAGTAACTCCAATTCCTCGAAATCATCTTGAGGAGCCGACGATAAACGTCACTCCGTTGCGCGCATGCGTCCAACGCGTTGCAATTCTTCCGGTGTCGCCCGCAGGCGGCGATCAGCCAGATGGCCAAAGCTGCCGGATCGGTTTCGCCTTCTGCGAACGTGCGCTAGAGGAAGTATGCGACAAAGGCATCGTTCGCGCGGTTTGCGAGATGCGCGCAACAGGGTATCGACCGTGCAAAGTGACTGAGAAGCCGAGTAAGGAAGTAGCTTGAATCAAGGACAGCGGAAAGAGATCACCGACTCGCTAATTGTTTCGTAAAGACAAAGGCATTAGCGCGGCTCACATTGTCGCAATGGCGCTCGAGAAGGGCTACAGTATCGGCGTCCGTGACGCGGCCGAGTACCTAGCGCAGAAGTTCGAGCGGGCGCATTACCAGGCGTTCGAAGGAACGGAAGCGGAAGCGGCAGATTGACGATACGCGTCCAACCATTAAAAGCTGCGTCGTGACATGCACGAAGGAACAAACGTCGTTATCTGTAGTTCCGAGATGCCGCAATGGGATGGATGCGCGGGCCGCATCACTTCGTTGTATGCCGCCGGCGGCGTGCATTACGCAATAATCCGACTGTACCGTATCGCGCTATCCGTCATCTTTCCCGTCGCCGAGCTCCGGATCCGATGAACCAAGAAAAATTACCACGATTACTAAGGTTGACCCGATCTCTCGTAGGTACCTTTCTAGGACGATAAAACATGCATGGTTGTCTCGATCTCTGCTCCCGAGGATGAGGCCAAACGAAAGAACATCGTCGACCGTTACGGCGAACTCGATGTCGAGTTAAAGCGTTTCGGTCCGCAGATCCGCGAGCATAAGGCTTTGGGGGAAAAGATTCGGTCGTCGTTTGACGACGCAGAGGCTGCTTCAGAGTTTGTCGCGAACGGGTTTAAGTTCGACGTTCAGGTTTCCGCGCGGCCGGAAGAGCGGCAAGTGTTCTCATACAACACTCTGTACCGGATCCTACGTAAAGAGAAGTTTCTCGAATTGGCGACGATTACGCTCAAGCTCATCGAGCGGAATGTCCCTGAGAATCTGCACTACAGGTTTCTGAAAAAGGCTCCCACAGGAAGCCGGCGGCTTCAGGCGGTCCCGCGATCCCCGATCGTGTCGGGGTCCGCCGGGTTACCATCCACCGACGAAAACACGGAGGTTAGGGCGGCAGCGTAGTTTTTCAGTCTCTTGGAGTAAACAAAAGTCGAGCTGGCTGTATGCTTGATTTGTCTCCGAGATACGCGCTCTCGCTCGATGCATGTCTGTGGCGGCGGAATTTCGAAGCCTTCCTCTACTCAACCAGAACGGCGCGACGCTTCGCGTTTTGACGATCACTCGGCGCACCGGTTGCTGAAGCGCAAAGCAGCGATCCCGGTTTGGTCGATGCGATCGATAGTTGTTCTGCGAGTTTGTGATCCTGACTGGTTTGATTGGGGCGAGCGTCCGACTTTGAGTTCGGTCGGCCTGCCCTATTTAGGTAAAAGCTCTTTGTGTACGGACGACGGGGCCCGGTGGCCATCGATTTTCAAGCAGGCTATGAGACCGAGTGTGTACCAGGTCAAGTAGTCGCCATTGCCGGTGATCGGGACGGGTCGGCCGACGCTGAAGCTAGTCTCGCTATCGCGAAACGCAAAAGCTTATACGTGCTGCCATTGGCGGCTTAACGCGGCGGCATGCGGCTGTATTGCTTGCTCGGCATTTCGACGGGTTGACCTTCGACGAGATCGCCGAGGTGTTCGGCGTGTCGCGCGGAGCTGTGCATCACATGCATGCTCGAGCCTCTGAACGGCTTCGAAAGTCGCTGGCGCTGATGTGCGCCGAGCGGTTTTCTGATTGTTCCTTCTGAAGATGTAAAAGCTCGCCTTCGTGTGTCTCGTTCCATGAAGGGTTGATCGAACTGGCTGCGACCGATCCTCGGTTTACTCGCGTTGCAGCCTAATTCGATTCCCGAGTTCGCCGGCCTTCAGTTTAGAAATCGCGCCGGCAAGTTTACGGGCCTATTCCTTTCGGCTACGCGCGAGGGTGACACGCTGACGGCTTCGGATGCTGAGCGGGCGACGATCGATCGGATCCAGCTTGCACGGGCTGAGGGGAGAAGTCTCCGCGCGATCGCAGCCGAGCTAAACGCGGCCGGCATTGTGCCGAAACGGGCGGCCTGCGTTGGTATGCGTCGAGGTGGCCTCGGTCGCCGGCAATTCCAAACATGGCGCGGCGGCTTGATTGATAGGTGTACAGAACTGATTCGAGGCGGGGTGTACAGAAACGGTCGGTTGTGTACGGGTTGGGTTGTGTACGCGGAAGTTTGCTAATAAGCACGCGTCGTTCCGCAATCTAGAATCTACGGTTTAGCGGCGTTTTTGTGGGCAAAAGTGTCCTTATCGTGAACACTAGCGCGGGCGGGGTTTAAGATGCACCCCCTACTGCTACGTGAGGGGGTCGGGGCCCGGCGCGTCATGGTGACGCATCTTTTTCGGCTTGTCAGCGTGCTAACAAGCGCACCTTAAAACACGAATGTTAAGACGATTTGCTTTACTGGCCTGTGCGCTCTGGCCTTTGACGTTGCGGGCGCAGAACAAAGCGGCGGCGGGAACTCCGCGGGCCGTTCGCGATGTCTTTCAACCGGTGTCTGCTGCGGCCGGATTCGCGGTTACGCTTCGCCTGGCGCCGGTGTCCGGAACTCTGGTCACGGTCTACGTCAACGGTCTGCTCTATCTCGAGGGCGGCGGCGGCTTGTGGGATCCGGGCGACTACACGGTAGTGGGCCGGATGGTGACTTTCAAGAATGAACTCGGTGATCTGCCGTTGATCCAGTGTTTCTATACTGCGAGCTGAAAAGTTGGCTTTAGCTGTTCGGGTTTGCGACTGCGGCAAGTGTCGACGTTGTCGCCGGCGCGATTACATGCGGGCGAAACGGGCGGCCGATCGGTTGTATCGGCTGGATGTCGCCAAGTACAGCGAGCTATACGGGATCAGGCGGCGCCTTGAGACAATCCCATGTTTGACGGCGATTTTCTGCGATTGGCTCGAAGCTAATCAAGGGCTCGAATATGGGGCACAAAGCGAGATACGGCGAGCGGTGGATCGCAACTATCGTGCGATGATTGCCGGCCGATCTGCGTTGTCGTGTAGGGCTCTGGTCAACGATGGCAAGCGCGCCTAGTCGGGCTTGTCGCCGGTGTGGTCGAACGATTCGACCGAATGAGAAGTGCTCGAGCTGTCCGGCGGTGGATCCGCGGCCGGCCGAGACTCGAGAGTCTTCTGCGTCGCGTGGGTATGGGCGTAAATGGCGAGCTGCTCGGCTTGGATTTCTTCGCGAGCATCCTCTCTGCGTGGATCCATACGGCGATCACGGCGCGCGTGTCGTTGTTGCCGACGTCGTCGATCATCGACGGCCGCATCGCGGAGACTGGTCTCTCTTCTGGGACTCGAACAACTGGCAACCGTTGTGTGCTCGGTGTCACTCCGTCAAGACTGCCTCGGAACATGGCGCCTTCGGTAATCGTCGAAAGATCTCGCGATCGAACGCGGGCCTTCAGGCTGACTGATCCGTCAGAGGTTTCGATTCGAAAATGTTCGAGCGATCGGATGGTACCGAGGGGGAGGGGGGTCTGTTTTCTGACGGACAAGTCGCGGAGACCGAGCCGGAGCGTCGAAATTTTAGCGCGTACAGGTTTTACGTTTTTTGCGTTTGACGGCCGATCCTCACTCAAGGTTCGTTTGAGTCGATCAAAGGTGCTGCGTTTTCTGCTTTTAGTTTTCTATTGCATTTTTTTCGAATCACTTTTAGATTCAGTATGCCTTTGATCGTTGCCTTTGTTTTCCTCCTGCTCGTTGCATACAAGAATTGTCCTTTGACTGGGAACGCGGAACGAATCTGATCATCTGCCTGATGGGACTCGCGATAGGCTTTAGCATCGCGTTCGTGCGTGGGGCGGTGTCGTAATGCGGCGGTACCGGGTGAGTTTCGTTTATACGCTGTCAAAGCCTTCAACATGCGCCGCGCACTGACACCCAAAAGATCCGACACAAAGCTCGGTATTGAAACAAATGCAGATACCGCTGTTGCTTCACCGCAAAAGTGTAATGGGGGTCTCGGAACTCCTCGCTCGTCTGTACAAACGTGACAAACGCCCTCCCCTGCACCGACTGGGTGCGGTGCAAATTCTCAACAGCATAGAACGCTGATTTGCACGGCGTCGTTAGTGACAGAAACTCTCGGCCTGCCCGGCAAATTGGTCGCGACGCCTTCGGCTGGAATTGTGAGAAGGTAACGGGCGGTGCGGCAGCTAAACAGGCCGACAAATTCATTGGCGCTCGCATGCCGGATCAACAGTATAGCCCCCGGATACCGGCGATTGTTCGTTTGGTGGCAGCTGGTCTTCAAAGAAGCCCGGTTCAACCCCGTTGGAGAGAGTGTTTTCAATCCGCCACCCGGGCCGCACCGCTCAATTCCAACTTCGAAAGGAATCGAGGGCGATGGCAGAACGGCAGATATCGGCTTTAGAACCCAAACCGAATCGGAGGCAAAAACGCAACCGGCAGCATCCGATCTGGACAGGTAACCCAGGACTCGATAGTGCATACCGACGCAGCAGGCCTTGACGTCGGCAATAGCGAGCATTACCTAGCGATTTGGACCATAGAAGGCCAGCGAACCGTGCAACGGTTCGGTTGTTTCACTGGTGACCTTCGCAGATTGGCTTGTTTCTCAAAGTACACGGGATTAGATCCGTCGCCATGCAGTCGACGAGTGTTTATGGGATTCCACTGTATGACGTGCTCGAACAGGAGGGTTTTGAGGGGTATCTGGTAAATGCGCGCGATACGCGAAATCTCCTAGGGCGTAAGAGCGATGTGCAGGAGAGTCAGCGGTTATTGAAGCTATATACGTATGGGCTCTTGCGGAACTCATTTCTCCGACGTCCGAGATTCGTACGTTGCGGACCTATTGGAGGCAACGAACCGAACACGTTCAGGGTGCGGCCGAGTCCGTCAATCGTATGCAGAAGTGCCTCATGCAGATGAACCTGCAGTTGGCAAATGTCCTCACGGACATCATGGGGCAGACGGGGCAAAAGATCTTACCAGCCATCCTGGCCGGAGAGCGTGACGCAGAAAAGCTTGCAGATATGCGCGACTACCCCCTTAAAGCCAGTCGCGAAGAGCTCGTGGCAGGCCTAACCGGGAATTAGCGTGTTGAACTGCTGTTTACGTTCAAGCAGGAGATGGATCGGTACGACTTCTGTCAGCGACAGATTGCGGAGTTCGACGCGCAGATCCAGCCACATCTCGACACGCTGCCGTCCAGGCTCAAATCGAACAATGGAGATGCTGTGCCCGTCGCAGCACCTAT
>DASQLD010000197.1:0-6922 GCA_035630195.1 Bryobacteraceae bacterium | reverse complement strand
ATGTGCGGTACGAATGCGCGGCACAGCAAGAAAGCTGCAGTGAGATTCGTTCCGAGAACATAATTCCATTCGTCCAGTGTGAAGTCGGTTATCGGTTTCCGAACATTTACGCCCGCGTTATTAATTAAGATCTGGATTTTTCCGAAAAGGCTGGATACTTCTTTTTCAAGCGCGCTCACGTCCGCTTCCCTGGATACATCGGCGCGAAACACATCCGCTTTGCCTCCGCGCTCGCGTATCTCGCCGGCGACGCCTTCCAGCTTGGCCTGATCTCGCGATACCAGGGCGATTTGCGCTCCGGCTTCGGCCAGAGACAACGCCATAGCTTTTCCTAAACCTTTCGATGCGCCCGTGATCAGCGCGGTTTTACCTGCTAGTTTTTTTTCGTGCATGAAGTTTTATTTGCGCGCCGATGCGAGTATAAACTCTGCTACTTGCTGGGGATTCTCGACACCGCTCATGGTGAGCCGGCTGGTTTCACCCGCCGTCTGAATGGAGATGGTTCCCAAGCTGAGAATGCGATCCATGAACGTCTGATCGACAACTACGTCCTGTACTTTCGCCAGATCCATTGCTCGGACAGAACGCGACATCATGCCGGTCTCGTACTTCAGCTTATCTCCCGCAATGATGAGCTTGGTATATCTGAGGCGCAATTGCCGTGCCAGTGTCCAGACCACTAGTATTGCAGGCAAAACGAGGAGCCAGTAAAGATTAGCGCCATGGTTGTTGCTGTAGAAAAAAATGAGACCGGCGATGATCGCCGCGGCCCAGTAAAAGGGTTTCAGCAGCTTCGCACTCGGAGTGATGGAAACAGGACCTATGGGCTGTGACGATCCGGACTGGGATACTCGCTGGCTCAATGCAGCATTGTATAGCATTCGAGCAACGGGGTTGCCCGAATGCAAAGTTATCTACATGGGTCTGGAATGTCGTACCATAGACAAACCGTAAGGAGTTATATGTTTCCAAGAAGTCTATCGGTGTCAGCAGCTCTCCTGCTGGCGGCCGGGTCCGCTAATGCGGATTTTTCATATGAGCAGTCCAGCAAAATTACCGGCGGAATGATGGCCGGCATGATGAAGTTCGCGGGCGCGTTTTCCAAACAGGCGCGCGAGCCCATGCAGGTCAACATTTCCGTCAAAGGCGATCGTCTGGCAACAACCAGCGCGCGGAATATCAATATTATCGATCTCAGCGCTGAAACAATGACTGACATCGATCTCGAAAAGAAAACTTACTCGGTCATCACATTTGCCGATTTTGGCAAGGCAATGCAGAAAATGACCGAAAAAATGGGCTCGAAAAACGATGCCGAGATGACGTTCAAGGCCGACGTGAAACAGACCGGCGCGACTCGTACCATTAACGGGTTCCAGACCAAAGAGACTCTGTTGACCGTAACGATTGAAGGACAGGATAAAAAGTCAGGGGAAACCGGCGCGATGACGGTTGTCACCGACATGTGGCTCACTCCAAACCTTCCCGGCTATGAAGAAGTGAAAAACTTCTACATGCGCATGGGACAGAAACTCGCCTTTACTCCCGGTATGAGCGGTCTCGGGGCAATGATGGGCGCCCAGCCAGGCATGGCGAAGAGCATGAGCGAGATGTATAAAGAAGCGTCAAAGATCGATGGCGTCCCGGTCCTGCAAGTGATTCGCATGGGCGGATCGGCGGCAGGCATGAGCGAGAAAGACATGGCCGAGGCTCAGCAGGCTGCCGAAGAAGCAGAGCGAGCCCAGCAACAACAAGCGCCACCGCCGTCGGCCGGCGACGCTGCGGGACAGGCCGCATCCGGAACTGCTCTAGGTCGCATGGGAAAGGCCGGCGCGATCGCGGGTGGACTCGGTGGATTTGGTGGATTCGGTCGGAAAAAGAAATCGGAGCCCGAGCAACCTCAACAACAGGCACAGACTCCTCCTCCTGCCGCCGCTTCGCCCGCGAGCGCACCCGGCGCAGCCGGACCCACGCCTCCCGGCACATTGATGGAGCTTACAACCGAAATGACCGCGTTCTCTTCGGCTCCCGTCGATGCATCGAAGTTTGCCGTGCCGCCCGGTTTCAAACAAGTCGATCACGCCATGCAAAAGGCCATCAAGTAGAACAACTCGCTCAAGTGACAGGCGTGCGGCGAAGCTTCGCGCCTGTCAAAACAACAATCCCCACGGAGCGTCTTTATCCAAGGAGGCTCCATGAAAGTTCTAGCCGCAGTAGTGCTCGCGTTCGCCCTCTCGGACGGCCCTGATAAAGACCCGAAAACTGCAAAACATGTCCAGACGGAGCGAAGCGGCTGTCTCGATCAGAGCGGCGAGCAGTACGTTCTCAAGTCCGAAACCGACATGACCGTTGTGACTAAGTTGAAAGGAAAAGGTTTTTCCGATGACAACTTCGCTCGCTATCTCGGCCATAAGGTGCTGGTCCAGGGGACCAGCAAAGGCGATGTTTTCGAGGTAGTGAAAGTGACGAAATTGGCTGAGACCTGTGGTCGCCCGTGAACTTACAGCCAGTATTCCCAGCGACCTGTAGTGACCACAAACAGGGAGAGTATTCCGTTAGTCACGGCATGGGCAAAGATACAATCCCCAAGGCTCCTGGTTTTGAACATCCAGTAGTTGTAGAGCAGCCCGGCAATCAACCCGACCTCCCAGTACGGCCCATGTTCGGAGGCAAATAGTATTGCTGAAATCCACATTGCGGAGGCCGAATATGTCCCGAGCGGTACTGACTGGAAATTAGGCGAGACGAGCCACCTTAGCAGCCAGGCGCGCCAGAATAACTCCTCGATGATTGGGACAAGGAGCACCGCCCGAATCGCTCGAAATATAAGGACCATTGCGTTCTGACGGATATCTTCCGGAATTGAGCTTTTCAGCGTCCCCATTAACTGGTTTTGGAAAAGCCAGTGTTGCCTATAACCCGGAATGAGCAAGTCAGGGCCAATCCAGATGGCAAACACGGCGATGCCCATCAACAGAGAACCCAGCACACGGCGGATCCGCAAATCGATGACGTCGCGCGAGAAGATCCAGAGGACCAAAGCCAGCACCGTTACTCGGAACGGAGACTCCCAAGCGCCCAGAATTGGGTGGAGGTAGTCCGCCGAAAGTAGTAGGCCAAAAAAGACCGCGAAGGGCAGTACGTAAGGAAGCGCGGGGTGGACACTCGCCCAACGGGGAGAGTGTCCGGGCTCCACTTCCTGGTGAGCCGTCGTTGCGCTCATCCGAGCTTCGCCATCAAGTCGCGAATCTTATTTTCCTCGTCTTTGGCGGGTTTAGAACGGAGAGCCGCTTCGAGTTCTCTCTTAGCGGAGGCTTTGTCGCCCTTCTGATACAGAGCCATCGCGTAGTGATAGCGGTACGTGGGGCGCTCCGGGTCGGTCTTTACGAGATCTCGGAAGATCGCGATTGCGCTATCAGACAGATTCTTCTTGATGTAAATCCAACCTAGCGTGTCAGAGACATTATTATCATTCGGACGCTGCTGTTTGGCTTTCTGCGCCATCGTGAGCGCCTGATCCAGATCCCTGCCATCGTCCGCCAAGATAAACGCTAGATTGTTGAGAGCCACCGGATTATCCGGCTGCAAGCGAAGGATCTGCTCGTACAGCGGCCGCGCGTCGACTCTTTGACCGGTCGTGTCATACAGCAGCGCAAGCTGAAGATACGGCAACACGTTATTCGGGGAGATTTCCTGAGCCTTCTTATAGCAATCGGCCGCACTCTTCGCATCACCCGAACGTCGATAGGCTTCTCCAACTCTCATCCAGATATCCGACGACCGCGGCATTTTTTCGAGTACTTTCTTGTATTCGGCGATCGCAGTAGGGTAATCCTTCATTCCTACCGCAATGTTGGCCATCGCGACACGATATTCGAGCCGATCCGGATTCTTAGCGATTTCTTCCCGTAGCAGCTTCAAAGCCTGCTCGGTATTGCCGCGCTGAACATAGGTCTCGATGAGGCCCATGAAAGCTCGGGGATCCTGATACTTCGAAAAAAGAGAATGGAACGACTCTTCCGCAGCCTTATAATCCTTTTCCTGCAGGTCGAGCGCGGCAATCTGTAGACGGGCTTCTGGGAGGTCAGGGAACCGGCCGGAAGTCTCGACCAATTCTGCGCGCGCTTGTTTCATCTCTCCCATGCCGATGAGCGCGCGGCTGCGAAGGAGACGGGCGGCGACGTTCGCCGTGTCGTAGGAAAGAATCTCCTGCGACGCCTGAACGACTTTGCCGTACTCACGATTCTGAAGATAGATTTGCGCTAACGTAATTCGAGGCAGGAGGTAGTCGGGGCGCAGCTTGATTGCTTCCTCAAACTGGATGCGCGCGGCCTGGGGGTTGCCTTTGGTAAGCAAAGCTCTGCCGAGGTTATAACGAAGCACCGGATTTTCCGGCATGCGACTAACGACTGTCTGGAGATCATTAATGGCCGACTGCAATTGCTCTTTCGTGCCGGTGAGCAAAGACAGAGAAGCGCGGATGGCGATCGCTTCCGGATCCTTCGGGTCTGCCTTCAGAATCTCGGTGACCATCTGCTGCGCTTCATCTTTCTTGTTCTGCTTTACCAACACCTCGATCATGCGTTTTTGGTAAACGTTCTTCTCTTTCGGCTCGCGCTTCATGCCTTCCTGGTAATGCGCCATCGCCGAGTCGAGATCGCGGATCCGAAGAAAGAAATCGCCAACTTGCAATTCACCTTTCGGGAAGTCGGTCGAATTCGAACTGACCTTAGTCAGGGCAGCCAACATCTCAGGCCGCTGTTTTAGCGAATAGTAGTGCGCCGCCAACTGCAGGTGGGCTTCGGGTACTTTAGGATTGTTCTCAACCTTGGACTTCAGTACCCTCTCTGCGTCAGCGAACCGCTTGGTCCGCATGTAATGCAGGAACAGAGCGTCGTAAACGGGAAGCGCCGTCGCGTCGTGTTTTAGAAGATCGTAGGCGAGCTTCTCCGCTTCATCCGCCCGGTTAGATGCAGCCAAAGTCTGCATGTACACCAGCACAAGATCCGGCTGATAGGGTTTTACTTGATTGGCCTTTTCGAAGAATGCGAGCGCCTTCGGAGCGTCATTCTCGAAGAGCGCGAGATAACCATTGAGCCGCGCCTCCTCGTAAGATCCTTTGAAATTCTTCGAGAATTTGTCGGAGAGGAGCTGAAGTTCCGCCAGGAGCTGTTTCGGTCGCTTTCGATCTGCCAGGTAGGCATTGAGAAACAAATTCGTCAGGCGTGTGTGAGCGTCCAGATTCTCGGGTTGCAGTTCGACGGACCGCTGCAAGTCCTTGGCGGCCTCCGCGTATCTGGCCAGCTTCAGTTCCGCCAGTGCTGACCTGTAGTAGGCTTCGCCGTACCGCAAGTCGCGTTTCAGCGCATTGCGATACATAATGAGGGCTTCTTTGTACTTAGCCTTGTCGTAGTAACGATTTCCGTTCTCGACGTACTTTTTCTTGGCGACGTTCGGATCGCGATTACAGGCTGTGACGAAGCACAGCAGAACTAATAGCGCGGAGACAGCTTTTTTCATGCAACACCGTTGTTAATCATACAGTTGAGCACACAATTACCGTTCGACACAAGCTAGCGACCACCTGCTTGTGCCCCATCCAGTCTCATCGGCGGTTACCGGGCGATCTTTAGTTTAACTCTTAATCGATGGCGGTGGAGGGCTTCTAAGGGGTTGGAAAGGAAGGACTCGAACAAACATCTGCAAACGAAAAAGGGCGGTAGTAAGCCGCCCTTCAACGTACGAGAACGAAGTTCTACGACGGTTCCTGACGGTAGGGAGCGTTGCGCGGCTGTTCCGTTCTCGCAGCGCCAGCCTGATACGTCGATCCTTGATAATCTTGTCCCGACGACTCAGTTTGCGCAAATTGATCCCGCTGGCCGTGACGCTTGCCCGCTTCATCCAGATAATGGCTGAAACCGGGCAACGCTTCCGACATAAATTCCTTTGCCTTAGCAGTTGCAAAACCGATGAGAGCAGTTTTCATTTGCTCGATCGTGTCATTCGGTCTCCGGCGGGACTCCCTGGCCGGAGCGGCACTCTGCGAACTCAGGGTAGACGGCGCGGAATAGCTGCTGCTACTTGCCGGATACTCGCTCGGGGATGAAAAACTACGATTTCTCCCGGACGAGGACCATGAATGATCATCGCGAGAGCGCCCATTCACGATCGCCCCTAACAATAATCCGCCACCCATCGCTACACCCATCATGAGCATTGGGTTGCGATCAAACTGAGCGCGCCAATCTACACTCTTCTTCACCCGGGATTCGAGTTCATTGATGTGCCGACCCAACTCGTCTCGCTGTTCTTCAATGTGGTTCATTATTTGGTCTGGTTTTTCATCCATTCGACGTTCTCCTTCACGTTTTCAATCGTTCGGTCGGGGGTTGGCACACGCAGAGCGGCCCGTCCTTTGGCGATACAGGCCGCCCCTATAATGCTTAGCGTCAACCCCACAAGTAGCGTTGCCGCCCAATCAGGCATCACGCGATAGAGCAGTTGCGTGACACAGAGCAAAAGAAAAGCAAGCCCGAGCATTCCCATCGCGCCGCCGGCGGCTACCATTGCCCCGGCCCGCGCTGCTTCGGACGCTTCCTCCCGAAGTTCGACCCTGGCGAGTCGCACTTCGGATCGCATCATTTCCTGGACATTGCCGATTATGTCCTTTAATACATCAACCAGGGGACGCTCGCGACCACCTTGCAGAGCGTAGTCCCCTAGCGTGCCACCAATACGAGCAGGATCTTCCATGGCCATCTCCTTACTGCCGATGGAACGGCGATCCGGATCTAGTAATCGTCGCGATCTCTTCGCATCGCGCTCCCAATCAGAAACCCTACAGCTAATGCCGCGCAAAGGGACGCCCCTGGATTTCTACGCACGAGCGATTCGACTCCTGCGACCATGTCGTTTGTGTCGT
>DASQLD010000196.1:0-3908 GCA_035630195.1 Bryobacteraceae bacterium | reverse complement strand
TGTTGAAGGGCATCGCAGCACGGTCGAGGTGAGTTCGATACAGACATAGCGGATAAGTCTGGAACTCAGCGTGCTACATGAGCGCTCAATGCGCGTTGGCTAGGCTCTCGCGGTACTGCTAAGTATTTGTCCTGCCTACGCCCAATTTGGGTGGCTGTCGACTACGCACGACGGCTCGGTGTTGTATTTTGACACAGGTCACCCACGCGCTGGGACACGGCGAGGTCAATAATGTTCAACCGCATGATAAAAGCTTCGCTTGCCTTGGCTTGCCTGAGCGTTCCTGCGTATTCCCAAACAGCGACAACCACGACGCTGACCGCTTCCGAGAATCCGACGATGATTGGTCGCACGATTACGCTGACGGCGGTCGTGACGCCAGCCGCTACTGGCGCAGTGATGTTTCTGGATGGCTTTAATATTCTTGGGACAGCGGCGTTGAATGGATCCTCGACTGCGGTGTTGCGGTTGCGTTTCCCGGCGCCGCGCACTTATAAGGTCCGCGCAGTCTACGCGGGCAACGTTACGTTCGCGCGCAGTAAATCAGCGCCGGTGGGTTTGCTGGCGCGGTCAAAGGTTCTTGCCGGTTTTCTGCCGCCGATCGCGTTGCCCAGCTCGGGGCGTTTGGCCGATGTGAATCGCGACGGCGTGCCGGATATTGTGACCTACGATTCCGCCATCCGATTGGGCAACGGAGATGGCACATTCCAGTCGCCCATGGCATCGATGGTGGGGTTCCCAGTAGTCGTAACCGATTTCAACAATGACGGCAACCCGGATGTCTTCAATAGGGACCGGGGGCTAGCGCTTGGCCATGGCGATGGCTCATTCCAGCCGCCTTTCGACGCCGATGTGTTCGAAGAGCCTAATCTGGTGAGCGATCAGCTTCGTTCCGATGCAATCGATCTGAACCGCGACGGAAAAGCGGACCTAGTGCTTGACGGGTTTCCGCTTCCTGTGGAAATGAATATTCGAAAATACGTTCTCGGAGACGCTTCCGGCCATTTTGGTCCTGTGCGGCCGGTGATTCCGTACTCTGCCGGGTTTGCCGATTTCAACGGCAACGATACGGCTGACGGGGGATTGGCCAGGAGCGCGTTTTTTGATCTCAATGCTTCCGATACGGCTCCGATCTTAACGACGGATATCATCGCGAACAGCGCTGGAACGTTGATAGGCGATTTCAACGGTGATGGCCTCGACGACGTGGTTTCGACTGTCGAGGTTTCGAGGGAACCCGTTTACAAGATCTTCGTTCAACTGAATTCAGGAGCGAAGAGCTTTCTTCCACCCACGATTGTAAATCCGACTTCCGGTTGGCAGCCGAATCAGTTACTCGATTGGGACGGGGATTCTTTCCTGGATATCGTCGTGACAGCCAGTGTTGGGCGAGCGCACGGAGTCCTGGCCTATCTGCCTGGACGCGGCGATGGGTCGTTCGGAAGCATGAAGTTCATAGGAACGCTTGCGCGGGGCGGATTCGTTTTGGAAGACATCACCGGTGATTCCGTCGTCGATCTTGTCGTCTATGACGTACCGGGCTTGCCTATCACTGTTTACCCGGGATCGGATACGGTGACCTCGTCTCGCGGAGTTCAGGCGCCGGTGTCTATATCGCCCTCGTCCGGTTCAGGCGTAAGAGGGGTCTTTAGCGTCAAGTATGCGGCGGCCGTGCGCGATGGGGTGCCATTCCCAGGCATTGCACGGCAGTATGTGCTTTTCAACAGAGAGATCGCAAGCCAAGGAGGTTGCTTCATCGAGATCAGCCCCGCTGTCAATCAATTTCGGCTCTGGTCTGATACGGGGAATACCTGGCTTGGACCCATCGCTGGAGGAAGCGCACACATATTGGTCTCGGACCAGTGTGTTCTTTCCGCCGGGGGCTCGCGTACCGGGCAGCCAACGATCTCCGGCGCGGTCGCGGAGTACGAGTCAGTAGTCGATGTTCAGTTTCTGGGTTCGTTTTCCAGCACAAAGTACCTGTATCTGCTCAGCACCGGTGAAGATGGCTCCAACAGCGGATGGACCGAGATCCTCGGCCACTGGTCTTATGTTCCCTACACGCGTCCGCCTAGCGGACCTTACCCGCGGCCGAGTCCTTCGGTGGTTTTTCTGGCGCCAGTGACCGGCTCGGGGAGTTCGGCAACTTTCACAGGAGTGTTTTCGCATCCTGCCGGTACAGCAGGCCACTACCTCGGATACATGCTCTTTCTGCCGACTCCGAATGTTGTGAACTTCGTCGCCAAGGGAAGTTGCCTGGTCGAGTACAACCGCATCAGCAACGGAATGCGATTGGCCGACGACGCCGGAACAGGGTGGCTGGGAGGCGCTTCCGGTATTCCGATTGGCGCCCCTGGATCACTGTCAAACTCGGCGTGTTCGGTGGACGTCAGTCGTGTCAGCGCAACGCTGTCCGCCGAAACTATGACCGTGATGGTCCCGATCCGATTCTCGTCCGGTGTATCGCGCAACATCGCTACATTTCTGCAGGCGCTCGATGTCGATGGGCAATGGACCGGAATGACTCAGTTCGGCAACTGGGCCAATCCCTCAGGACCAACGATGCAGTCAGGGCCCTCGATCGTTGGTACAACGGTGAGTACTGCCGTCGTAGCCTACAACACTGCGCGCGTCGTTGAGATCACTGCTGCTAGCGGTTCGTCGCGTCCGGTCAAAGAAATTCATGTTCGCATCGGGGCTGCGATCACCCAGGTTCCGGTCTGTCACATCGTTTTCTCCCCGCCAGGCGGCTCAGTGGCTCTGATTGATGATATTGGGACTGCCCTCGTCGACGGACAATTCTTCGCCATCGGCCCGAAGCATACATTGGATAGCGGCAGGTGTTGGTTCGACGCCGAGCACGTTCGAAGCAGCACGACAGCACCCACGACGAAGGTTACTGTCCCTCTGTTTTTTTGGAACTTTCCAGGAACGAAGAACATTTATGTGAATGTTTTCGACGACGTAGGTCGGCTGACGCACTGGCAGCATTCCGGCGTGATTATCGATCCTTAGCTTAAACCGCGAAGGCTCTTGTGAAGAGGTAGAAAACCACGATCAGGGCGGCGAGATATATGAGAATCGCCATGTAAACGCGACGCCATGTGCCGAGGAATGGTGGAGGTTCTTCGATCATTGGCTTAGAAGATTCGCGAAGATTCGATACGCGCCTGGGACTCCAGCCGGCAGTTGCCGAAACCACGAGTACGACGTATAAACATAGACGCCTTCGCCATGCTTCGCAAATAGCATACCGCCTCGCAAGGACGACTCGCCCGGATCGTTTGACGCAAGGGGCGTTTCATAGCGTTGGTCCCATTGCGATGGGAAGTAAAGTCCTCGCTCCTGCACCCAGTTCTCGAAATCCGACAGCGTGATCTTGTTTGGGAAGTTGAGAAGTGGGCTGCGGGGAAGCAGAATCTGCACCGGCGCTTCTTCGACAGAGACGCGATCGTTCCCGATACGAATTGGAAATGGGCCGAGCGTGGACGGTAAATCCGCTGTTGTGTTGTATTGCACGATGAGTGCCCCGCCTTCGCGCACGTACTCGTTAAGCCGTTCCATATTGGCGCGCAGATCGTGGCGCAGATTGAACGCGCGCACGCCGATGACGATCACATCGTATTCTTCGAGATCCCCGCTGGCCAGATCCTCAGGAGTTAGTAGTCTTACCTGACAACCAAGCTGGCGGATGGCGGCCGGGATTTCGTCTCCAGCTCCCTCGACGTATCCGGCCAAGTCCGACATGACCCTCACATCGGCGCGTGTGAATCGGACGTTAGACGGCTGCACCACCATTTGCGTCGGGATGTGGGGATAACGAATTACAGCCACGGATGAGTCGACTTCGCCTCCCGGTAGAGTCGCAACGGCGCGCACGTCGAGAGTGGCCGGAGTTGGCGAAGGGG
>DASQLD010000195.1:0-2747 GCA_035630195.1 Bryobacteraceae bacterium | reverse complement strand
CTCGAGAAGACCCTGGTGGCCGTTGACGAATTGACCGGATTCATCTCGGCGGTGGCGTATGTGCGCCCATCCAGGGCGGTGGCCGATGTAACCGCTTCCGCCGTGAAGAAGAAAATGAAAGACAAGGCATTTGCCCGCGCTATCGATCGCACGCACATCACGCGCGGCGCCGAATTGCTGGGTGTGGATCTCGATGAGCACATCCAGTTTGTCATCGATGCAATGGCCGCGAACGCCGACGCGCTCGGGCTTCAGGGAGTAGCGGTCGATGGCGCCTAAGAAAACGAATGCCCAAAAGGCCCGCGAGCGCCGTGAAGAGGCGGCGAAAACCCAGGCATCGCAGCCGCAGACGACGAAGAGTCAAGCGACAAGTCAGCCCCTCGAGTCGACCACTGAGAACTCTCGGAAGAAGTGGACTGTGATCGGACTGATTGGCATAGCGTTGCTGTTTGCGGTCGCCTTCTTTGCAGCGGAGCGATTGCTGGGCGACGATGACGCTGACGATTCGACCACCCCGACGATCGAAGCGGCCGCCGGCGGTGCGCAAGATTTGGAGTTATCGTCGCGCTGCTGGCCGACCGGGGGTCCTGTTCCTGGCAATGCGACGGACGCGGCGAGTCCGCCGACCCCGGCGCTCAATGCCACCCTGAACTACACGGCTGTGCTCGAGACGAATTACGGATCATTTACCGTTGAGTTCTACCCGGATGACGCTCCAAATACGGTTAACAATTTCGTGTGTCTCGCGAACGAAGGCTATTACGATGGCACACTGTTCCATCGTGTCATGGCCGGATTCATGTTTCAGGGAGGAGATCCGCTTGGAACTGGATCGGGCGGTCCGGGCTATCGTTTCGCCGACGAACCGATCGTTCGTGATTATGTGACCGGCACCGTCGCCATGGCAAACGCCGGTCCCGATACGAACGGGAGCCAGTTTTTCGTCGTTCTCGACAACCTGACCGAACTTGGACGACTGCCGAAGAACTACACAATTTTCGGGCAGGTGATCGAGGGCATGGATGTCGTGGCAGCGATTGGCGCAATCGAGGTTGGGCCAAGCGCCACGGGCGAGATGTCGGTGCCGGTGGAACCCGTACAGTTGATCTCTGTCAGTATCGTCACGACGCCAAAGACGTAGCGAACTGCGACCTGTCCGGGCGGTTGCTGGAGTAACAAGGTCATGACCGGGCATTCGGCCCGTGATGAATAGCGCTGACAACGGATCAGCGGGCAAGGAGATTTCGTGGGCAAGCAGTATCCGAAGCCGTTCGAGTTGTCACTCGATGCGAGCAAGACCTACACCGCGGTTTTCAAGACAAATTTCGGCGAGTTCACGGCCGAGTTCTATCCGGACGATGCGCCGCACACGGTCAATAACTTCATCAATCTGGCGAAAGACGGCTACTACACCAATACGCCGTTCCATCGCATCATCGCTGGTTTCGTGATTCAGGGTGGAGATCCGACCGGTACCGGTTCCGGAGGTCCTGGCTACAAGTTCAAGGATGAGCCGATCTCGAAGGACTACACCAAGGGCGTGCTCGCCATGGCGAACGCCGGCCCAAACACCAACGGCAGTCAGTTCTTCGTGGTGCTCGATAACCTGACTGGCCGCCTGCCAAAGAACTACACCATCTTCGGGAAGGTGACCTCGGGAATCGAGGTCGTCGATGCGATTGCGGCTGTTCCGGTCGGCCAGAGTCGATCGGGTGAGCGTTCTGCTCCCCAGCAGCCCGTCACCCTCGAATCCGTCACGGTTACCGAAAGCTAGAGGGAACTTAATTCACGCCAAGACCCTCTCTCCCGCTAAAGCGCGAGAGAGGGATTTTCTGCGTTGCACGCTTGGCGGTGGTCAATCCGAAGGGGCGTTCGTCGGGCTGAGCCATGGGTTTTCAACCCAAGGAACGCCCATGCCGGCGTTTACCGAATTCAAACCCGCACCACGCCGAACTCTGTTGCGACTCCAAAACCTCCGCAAACAAACAGAACACCGATGATCGTCATTGATCACCGGTGTTCTGTTGCCTGCGGGGCCAAAACGGGAAGCTTCGATGCGTGCGGGCGCATCAGGAACGTATTCGGCCGACGGTGGTGCCAACCAGATTCCGACTACGCGGCCTCGGCCAGCTTGTTGCAGATCTCTTCGTACTCTCGAAGTAGCTTGATCCAGAACTCTTCCCAGTCAGACGTATTGATTCCTTCGAGGCGAGCATCCTCGATGCGGGCATATCCGTCTTCGAGCCGGCGTTCGAGCTGCGCCGCCTCACTCATTCGACTGGTAATTTCAACAGGCTGGTTCAGCAATGTGATAGCCATCTCGCCGACTCCTTCTGAACTATTGTCGAATCAGGCCGAGACCTTCGACGGGCGCTCCGCCTGGCGCTGCTGCAATCGCTCGATGAACTGCGAGGCTTCGCGTCGGCTCAGCATCATGATGTCTCGACCATACGCGTCAATCGACTCTGCGTTTATCTGCTCCTGGTTGAGTCCAAGATTCCTCGCCATCGCATTCAGGAACTTGAACTGCTTGTCCGTGATTCGCTCTTCAGAATTCCCGGAAACCGTGGCTTCCTTGGTCTCCTCCCGTCGGGACCGCAAGTCGATCGGAGCATCGACGACTTTGTTCGTCGCGCCAGTGAACTCGAAGTCCGCACAGAACTGGGTGCCAAAGCCGAGGGCAGCAAGTGCTCGACCCAGCGCCTTCGTCTCCGCCTTTTCGATGTAGTCGCGGAAGTCGCCGATTT
>DASQLD010000194.1:0-8881 GCA_035630195.1 Bryobacteraceae bacterium | reverse complement strand
CGCCGCCTTTGGAGGCGGCATTCCAGGTGTTGCTGATGACCGTAACGCGATCCTGAATGTCTCGCAGAGGAGCCAGCGTGGGCGACAAAGCGAAGTCGCGCCCTGTGCCTTCCGGGTACCACGCGTTAACGTTCACCCCGTTCGGCATGTAAAGCATCGCCATTCGAACGGGACTCTTCGGCTGTGTGGACGATGCCAGCGCCGACGTCGGAACCATCGCTTCCAACCAGGGAAGACCCAGGCCCACCCCTGCGCCGCGCAGTAATGTTCTTCGGGACAACAAAGATTTGCGTGTGCTCACAGCTTCTATTGCTCCTTCTGCGCGGGCGGAGATGGGCTCCGCGGCGGCGTTGGCGCTACTGGCGTCCCAGCAGCAGCCTGAAATCGGAACGGAACGCTCAACACGATCTCTTCGATCAACGTTTGCGCGCTATACCCATTGTCACTCAATTTCGACACAATGGCGTCGACGGTGCACGAGTCTTTCAGGGTAAGTCCACGGCCCAGCGCGTACCCCAACATCTTCGAAGTGAGATTCCGCAGAAACAGGTCCTTCCGGTCGAGCAGCATCGCTCTCAGCTCATCGGGACCCTTGAATTTCGTGCCATCAGCCAACTCCCCCGAATTGTCGACCGGTTTGCCCGCTTCTTCCTCTCGCCAGCGGCCGACGACATCATAGTTCTCGAGCGCGAAACCCAGCCCGTCAATCCGGCTATGACAACTGGCGCACACCGGATCGGCACGATGCCTCTCTAGTCGTTCCCGCAGAGTTTTTGGGGCGGCCCCTTCTTTGTGTTCCTCAAGAGCCGGCACATTCGGAGGCGGAGGCGGAGGCGGAGTTCCAAGGAGAGAATCGAGCACCCAGGCGCCGCGCAATACCGGACTGGTCCGATAAGGGTACGAGGACACCGCAAGCACCGCCGGCATCCCCAGCAGCCCGCCACGCTTGCTTCCCTTTGGCAATTCCACCCAGTGCGGCTGCGTCTGCTGGTTCGGCCGCAACGGCAGCTTCAAATCGAAGTGCCGCGCCAGATTACTGGTACCGATGGAATGCGTCGAATCGATTAAATTCAAGAGAGAAAGGTTCTGAACCAGCAACTCGCGGAAGAACATGACGGGCTGCAACCGGATGTCGGAACGCAAATCCTCACTCATGGCGTAGGTTGGAAACAGTTTCGCGTCCGGGGCCTTATCGCCGAGAAGGTCACGCGTGTGCAGCCACTGCTCGACAAACCGTTGCGCGAAGTCGAGCGAGCGGTCGTTTCGCAGCATTCTGCGCACCAGTTCTCGCAATACCTCCGGCTCCTGCAACTTGCCCGCTTCCGCGACATCGAAAAGAAACTCATCGGGCATACTGCCCCAGAGGAAATAGGACAGCCTGGAAGCCATCGCGTACTGATCCACCGGTCGAGCCTCGGTCGTGGTGTTCGGCGGCTCCGAACGGAAAAGGAACAGCGGCGAAACAAGGGCGCCGCGCAGCGCAAAGAAGATGGACGCCTCAAAGGGCTCGCCCTGCTTGCGGGCAGCCTCAAACAGCGCTAGATAAGGCGCGATGTCGGCCTCGGTCACTGGACGCCGAAAGGCGCGGGGAAGGAAGCCGTTCAGAATTTCGCGCGCCGCCTGGCTTTCTGTAACGCCCTTGCCGGGAGTGGCGATCAGAATCTTCACGCGCGACTTATACTCCTTCGCGGCAAAATTCATCGCAAGCTTCGCGACTTCCATGTACTTTTCTGAGTGCAATGGCGAAAGAAACAAAGTTTCCGCAGCGTTATCGAATCCTTCTCCCCCCGCGCCATCGACCGGCAGCGCATGACCGACATCCAGGTGGATGTCGAGGAGATCGCGCACAGTGGCTGTATACTCCGAGCGATTCAGCCGGCGTATCGGCGACGGACCCGGAGCAATTCCTCCCGCACATGCCTCAACGCGGAGAGTCTCCTCAACCCAGCCACTGAACTTTTCGCGCAGATCGAGGTTGGGCGCTGGAGAGCCTTTTGGCGGCATCTCGCCGTTCTTCACTCTTCGATTGGCTGCTGCCCAACGCTGCGGATGGGTCTGAAAGCTTGCCGGCGCGTTCACACGTTCGACCGAAAAGCCTCCAACGGCGGTCTTACCGGAATGGCAAGCCTGACAGTATGTTTTGAAGAACGCCTGCGATTCTTCGAAAGAATAACTTCCAGGAGCCGCGAGCGATGCGGAAGTAAGGCAGAGCAGAAATAGAGAGGGACGGACGATCGACGACGGCACTCAAAACAAGTTTATCCTTTTCCGGTTGAGTTTACGGAACGAACCGGATCACGCTGCCTGGCCTTCGTCCGGTCCACACATCGCCTCCGGTCGACACGTCTATGGAATGACCGAACATATCCAGCCGCCCAAGCGCTTTGCCCGTGTTCCGGTCGACTTTCACCAACCATCCTTCGGCCCCATTCGGAACGTTACGAGGCTGCGTGCCGATCCACAAATCGCCCTGCGGCGTGAGCTTAAGGCAGAACGTTTTTCCCAACGTGTCCCAGGAACCGATGTGCTTACCCTTCCTGTCGAAGCGTTGAATGCGACCGTTCTCTCGATCCGCGACATAAACGATTCCCTGAGGATCGATTGCGATCCCGTGCGGGTGATCGAGTTGGCCCGGGCCTGTGCCAGGGGTTCCCCATTCCCGCACACGTTGGCCACCTGGAGTGAACTCGACAATTCGCGTGTTTTGATATCCATCGGCAATGAAAATGTTGCCGGTCGGAGCAAAGGCGAGATCGGCTGCGCCGGCGAACGCGCTCCTCGGTTTGGTAGGCAACTCCAGCTGAAGTTTCATCAACTCGCGACCTAGCTTGGTAAACTTGCGAATCGTCGAATCTCCGGCATCGACAGTCCAGATATGGCCCTCGCGATCGACTCGGATCTGGTGTGGAATCTTGTATAGCCCCCGCCCCCATGAACGTAGGACTTGGCCATCCGAACGAGCGACCACGATCGGGTCTGTCGTAGTTCCCCGCTGAAGAATGTAAATCAAGCCGTCGGACGCCACGGCCACCGATGACACCATTTCAAGGGGCAGCGCCGGCTGCAACAGGAATTCGGTCTCTTTGTGTGGAAGCTTCGGTGTCTGCGCCATCAATTCACGAAGCTTTATCGTTTCGGGCGGCTCAGCGGCAATAAGGCACAAATTAGCGAACAGCAGAACCGAAGCGTTGCGCATCGGTTGGGCAGTATATCAAGTCGCGCTAATCGGCAGTTTCAACGCGGTAGCGGATCGAGAAGGAATGTTCCGGGACGGCTCGCATGGGCTGAGAGGACCCTTTCTGGTTATCCACGAAATCCGGACTCTGCCAATCGGTCCACGTCCGGTATTTTAGGCCGGTCGGATCGGAAGCAAGGCGAAGACGGAAGATCTGCGCCTCGCCGTTCGGGACTTTGATAACCAGCATTCTTTGCGAAGTTCTGAAGTAGAGCGGTACATATCCGGCAAAAATCTGGCGGCCATTCTCTTCGCGGTTGTGGTCGCGTTTCCACACGCCATCGGCTCCGTTGTGATCCGTTTGCAACTCCACCACAAGGCGATCGAGGTCGATTGTTTTCATGGTCATCGACGGCATAACCTCGAAGTCGAGCAGTGGAGTTGGTCCATTGTGCGCCAGGATTTTAGGCTGCATCATCCACCAGATCCCAACGCCCAGAATACCTACGGCGACGACGCCCGCCACCGAACTGAGACTGCCGACGACCAGATTGCCGGCGCTGCCGCGATTTCTCCTTCTCCGAAGCGTCAGGATGATTCCAGCGGGCAGGCCTGCCACCGCTCCAATCATGCCCATTGCGACCGCAAAGTAACCGCGGGCGCCTTCCATATTCGACATGTTGGAAGCTTCGGCGTACCAGGCGCCAAGAAAGAAACTGGATATACAGAGGAGGGCGCCGCCGGCAAGACCGCCGAGCATGGCCCAAAGGATGTTCATGTTGTGGAGGTTCTTAACTAAACGGCGCAATCGGTTTTCAGTTTCGATCAACATCAATTTTGCTCGCACATCGGTAATCCAATTAACGGTGTCACGATGAGTCGGATGGCTTTTGCTCGAGCTCGCCCCATACCTTCATCACGCACTCCGACGAAGCGATGTGCCTGGCTGCACCCTGATTCTTCTTACACCGGGGCGGTGTCTTGCGGTCCGGCCGGAATGACATGGTGCGGACGATTGAAGACGCGCGCTTAAATGGCTCAGCGCAACGCAAAGCTCTGGCGGCAGAGCTAGCTTGGAGCAGCGATCGCGAAGACATGCAACTCGCCGACTTTCGACTTGCCGCGAACACCTATATATTGGACATCATATGAATCGCCGTACCTTCTTTCAATCCGCGCTCTGCGCAGCGCCGCTTCTACACGCGCAGGGGAAGAAGTACAAAACTGCCTTGATCGGTTCCGGATGGTGGGGGATGAACATTCTTCGCGAAGCGCTTGCTTCCGGACAGTGTTCAGTCGTAGCGCTGGCCGACCCGGATCCCGCGCAAATGGATAAGGCCGGTCTCGAAATAGCAAAACTCACGGCGGACCAGCCTCGCCGCTACAAAGATTACCGCGAGATGCTCAAAAAGGAGCGGCCGGATATCGCGATCGTTGCCACGCCGGACCACTGGCATGCGCTGCCCACGATTGACGCCGTGAAGGCAGGAGCCCATGTCTATGTGGAGAAGCCGATCAGTCACACGATCGACGAAGGAAAGGGGATGGTGAAGGCGTCTCGTGAAGCGGACCGTGTTGTCCAGGTAGGCTTGCATCGGAGAGTGTCACCGCATCCAATTACGGGCATGGCATTTCTGAAGTCGGGCAAGGTTGGCAAAATCGGAATGGTCCGGACCTTCGCGCACGCGGCCGGCGGACCCGGTACGAAGACCGAAGATAGCGACCCGCCGGCTGGAATGGATTGGGATCTCTGGCTCGGCCCAGCTCCTAAGCGCGCGTTCAACAAGGCAATTCATCCGCGCGGTTTCCGCCAGTTCCTCGATTACGCGAACGGTACCCTCGGCGATTGGGGTGTGCATTGGATGGATCAGGTTTTGTGGTGGACCGAGGAGACGCATCCCAAGTCCGTGCATTCGACAGCCGGCCGGTTTGTCCGTGAGGATTCGACCGACGCGCCTGATACACAGATCGTGAACTATGAGTTTGAAACTTTCCGCGCTACTTGGGAGCAGCGGCACTACGGCGGCAACAACGCTGAGCATCACCTCATCGGCGCTTACTTCTACGGGACTGAAGGAACGTTCCATATGGGCTGGCGCGACGGCTGGACATTCTATCCAGCGAAGAAGAGCGAGAAAATCATTCACGTCGAGCCGCAGCTCAACGATCCCGATGGCCAAAACATTAAGGAGCTCTGGGCCGATTTCATGGAGGCCATCGCAACCAAGCGTAAGGCTGTCCGCGATATCGAAATCGGCTATCGGGCCACGAACGCAGCCCTGCTCGGCATGGTAAGCTGGCGCGCCGGCCGCAGCATCAAGTGGGACGGAAAGCAGTGTCCCGGCGACTCCGAAGCAAATCGATTGCTGCGCCGCGGCTACCGCAAGCCGTGGGAATACCCCTCAACGTAAAGGACCCACGAAGCGGGCTTCCATACTAGTCCTCGACGATCCTGTAGTAAAGGAAATCGCTCGAAGCCGTATCTTGCAGCTTCTTGCGAAGACCCAGATGATCAGTCTTTCCGGAATCGATCAGCTCGCCAAGATGAACTACGAATCCAAGCGGCGTTACGAACGGATTACCTAAGTCGATGTCAATATCGGCATACTGCGGAGCCTCACCGTCATCGGGGATTGCTAGTGTGAGTTGCATCGAAAGCTTCGCCACGCGCTCTCGAACGCTGTGGAGATGGCTGGCCAATCCATTTGGGACGAACTGCAGCAACCGGAGGTGAGTGGAATGAATGACCGCATCCTCGTCGAATCCACCATCGGGCAGCATGATGCGGTTCACGAACTTCGGTTCCAGCTCAGCGTAGACGCGATCCACATCCGCAAAGATGAGGCGCTTTACGCCGTCGCTTAACGGCGCCTTTCCGGCAATCGGAGTCCGCAACTTCGCAAGGACGTTCAGCACGCAAGCCTTGCGCGCATCCCTGCGATCCTCTTTCCCAAGCCAGTCGGCGAGCCCGATGCCATCGATCACCGACGCCTCTACGATATTTCGTGTCGACGCGTCGAAATCGCTGATGGCGCGATCAAGTTGCACGCGCCGCCTATCCGGCTTCTCTTGAACCACAATTACGGCTGTATCGTCCTTGGGAATCGTAAATTCGTAAACCTTAGTGTGAAATCGATAACCACCTAAAAAAATACTGACCTGATACGTCCCTTCCGGAAGCAGCTTCGGCTTGATTCCTTCGCACCGAAGCCGCCCATTACGGATGCTCATCGAGAGGCCGAATGTCCTGGCGCCGATCCATCCCTGCTGGCGTTGAATGTTCTCCCAACGCACACGGGTCCCTGCCGAAATCGGGGCAAGCTGCAACGCCACGCCCAGAGGCCATGCGCTCGTTTCGCCGTCAAGGACGATTCCTTCATTCGGCTTTAGTCCTGTCACAGCGAGAGTTTTGCCCCGACGCTCAAAAACGAACTCGAATGCTTCCGCGGCCATCTTGGGATTCTACTTGAGTTGAGCTACTATATTTCTACTACCGGATTTAAGCTCTAGCTCTCCTCAGGGGCGATTACAAAGAAGGCCAAATGAATCATCAATGTTTGATGAAGTGTATTATTCTTACCGCTGCATTGTCAGCGATTTCGTTCGGACAGCAGACCGGAACCATTCAGGGTACTCTTCTCGACGCCGGTGGGGCGTCGATCCCAAACGCCAAAGTTGAAGCTCTCGATCAGGCGCGGCAAATCGTAGCGCGCGAGACGACCACCGGTCGCGACGGCACATTCTATTTACGCAACTTGCTGCCGGGAACCTACACGGTGCGGGCAGAGCTCACGGGATTCAAGTCCCTTGAGGCACTGAATTAAAGCTTGATGCGAACCAGATCATGGATCTCGGCTCCATCTCGCTCCAGGTCGGTCTGGCGAATGAATCGATCACAGTAGAAGCCGAAGTTCCCCTTGTCGAGACGTCAACTTCGCAAAAATCCTTCGTCATTAGTTCCCGGCAGGTAACGGAGCTGGCATTGAATGGACGCGATTTCCAGTCATTGATGCGCACCCTTCCTGGCGTCGTATCGAACAGTGGTTCCGACTTCCGGCTGGCTTTCAACAACACCGATCAGTTCAATGTGAATGGACTGCGCGGAAGTATGAATAATGTGTACCTCGACGGCTCGATCAACACGGACGTCGGCGCCAATGACGGCCAGTACACCCAAGTCAGCCTCGATGCTGTCGGTGAATTCAAAGTTCAGACCAGCACCTTCAACGCGGAGTACGGCCGCAATCCCGGCGTGCTCATCAACATCAATACGAAGAGCGGCGGCACAAAATTCCACGGAACGCTGTATGAGTTCCTGCGCAACGATAAATTCGATGCCCGTCAACCTTTCGATACGACGGGGAAACCCCCGAAGATCCGCTTCAATCAGTTCGGCGGCAACTTAAGCGGACCCATCGTGATCCCGGGTTTCTCGAGCGGCGACAACAAGAAACTCTTCTTCTTCTTCAATCTCGAGAAGACGCTCGGATCGCGTCCGCTAGGCAGTAACTTCGTCGATATCCCACACGGGGACCTGCTAAGCGGCGACTTGAGCCGTTTGTATCGACCCGGGTTTATTGCCGGTTCGAATAACCAGTACCAGAACGGCCAGGTTTTCCGGCCTGGTACTTTAGTTCGCGACGCAGGTGGAAGAGTCATCGGTGGCGATCCGTATCCGAATAACATCATTCCCCGGGCGGAATGGAGCCGAAACGCTCCGGCTTTTCTGAAGATCCTCAGCGCGGTCGATCGCTCGAAAGCTGCTCCTCACCCAACGAATCCGGAACAGATTCGGTACCCATTCCAGGAAACCTATGCATTAGACAAGTTAGGTAAGGTGGCGCGCGTCGATTACAACATCAGCACCAACGCGAATTTCTTCTTCCGCTGGGCCGATGACGCGCAGCACGAGGAAGAAGATCTGGGTATCTTCAACAACACGCCGTATCCTGTACTTCCGCAGTATCGGGAGAAGCCCGGCTCCAGCTGGTCCTGGAATCTTGTGAATGTGCTCTCGCCGACAACGACGAACGAGTTCATCTTCACGTATAACCACCTCACGCAGATCGTGGATGTACTTCCCGATGCGGATAAGAATCTGTACGACCGGACTGCGCTCGGTTTCTCTTTCGAGGATCTCTATCCCACGACCAACCAACTCAACAAGTTCCCGCGCTTCAATTGCGGCGTTGGGAGCTGCACATTCAGCGGCTTCGCGGCTCCATGGCTGAGCGAAGGCAAAACTTTCGCGATTACCGATAACTTCACGATCAATCGCGGCGCTCACACCTTCAAGTCCGGCGGTCTCTGGAATCGCAACGACAATCGTCAGCAGCCGAACGGCCCTGATTCCACCAACGTGGATTTTGGCTCCAGCCTGGATAAATCCTTTCGATACAGGAAATACTTTCGCGAACATGCTGCTCGGAAATTACACCAGCGTCAATCAGAATAACGGGGTGTTCTATTCCGATTACCGGTTCTACGGATACGAATTCTACGGACAGGACACTTGGCGCGTGAAGAAGAACTTTACGCTGGAGTTCGGTCTTCGCTGGAGCTTCCTCGGACCGACATACACTCTAGGTGAATTCCTGGCGCCATACTTTGATCCAGGTCTGTACTCGCAGGCCCAGGCGGTTCAGATCGATACGACGTCGACAGGTCTCCGTCTCGGTAGCATCGTTCCGAATTCCGGCAACCCCT
>DASQLD010000193.1:0-3846 GCA_035630195.1 Bryobacteraceae bacterium | reverse complement strand
GGAAGGAGTACATTGAAAGCCGAAACATGCTTGTGCTGTTCCAGCAAATTTCACTTCGGTTCCGAAGGACGTTGAAAAAGACAGACAGAACAGAAACATGAATGATGAGATTGATTTTAGGAACATGGGGCGCAGGTCTCTTAGACAGAATGATAGTGTTGACATGGAAATGAAATCTCAAGCAACGTGCGAGATTCCTTTCGTATTTCTACTTGCGCGTCTGTGGTACGTCTCGCCATCGAGTCAAATGTAATCCACTAATAAACGGACGGCTCAAGACTCGAGTATTTTGAAGATTTGTTACGTGTGGAAAGGAACCGCAACGATGCTCTCTGCAATGCCGTAGCAGAGCCTGGCGAGCCGTTCTCGCAGCCGCGCGCGAGATATCGACTTTGGCGCGCTATCACCATCCGGCAGCTTGAGCGAGAGCGTCTCCAGGCTCAGCTGTTGCTCAAGCCAATGTCTCTCCCGCCGCTTGCCATCTATCAACTGCCGAAATAGAGCAGAGTGGTGATTTCGGTATTCTTAGCTGGGCTCTTCCGCACTTTTGGTGCAAGTTGTCGAGTATAGAACATAAGATGTAACATAATGTTTTATGGAGCCAAATTCCATTTGCCTCCACTCATTCGCAAGCTGTCCTGCGGAATCCTGAAGCTCTGGTTCTTGAGCGCGTGGAGCGCGTCGCCGGCCAGTTTCGGCTATACGCGGTTACGAATCATATCATCGGCCAGCTTGTCCGATCTGTGGTCGCGTGTCTCGCTCCAGGCATAGCTGCTACTGCCGCCGCCTGCAAGATCTACCTGGCAAGGCATGTCGGTTCAGCTCTGCGTGTTCGTGCATCGATATCGCTGTCGGAATCCTGTTTGCCCCAGGAAAGTGTTTTGTGAGCGTTTGCCGGGTGTCGCCCGTTGCTATGCACGGCAGACGGACCGTGCATAGGAGATCGTACGCGTCGTCGGCTACGTTAGTGGGGGAAGGCCAAGACAGCGCCTTCTGCTTCGTCTAGCCATCGAGACGAGCGATGATACGGTGCTTCGGAAAGTGAAACAGAAGCTCATCGAACCGGCTGAGGCGAACACCATCGGAGTGGACGATTGGGCATGGCGCAAGGGGCAGAACTATGGCACGATCCTCGTTGATCTAGATCTCCACCGCGCCGTTGACCTATTGCCGGATCGATCGAAAGCTTTGCGGCGTGGCTCCGCCGGCACAGCGATATCACAGCAATCGCACGCGATCGCTGCCGAATCTACGCAGACCGCGCTACGCTTGGCGCTCCTAGTGCGCAGCAGGTTGCCGATCGTTTCCATCTTGTCCTAAACCTTTCGGCAGCGGTGGAGCGGGTATCTGAGCTGGGGGCCCAGTTCGGCGAAGAACTCTATTGCGGTATCCCTGTCCTCTACCGCGATACCGACGTTGTCCATACGCCTGACCGTCATATCGTCTCCTTGCGCGTAACGCTCAATTGGGGTGCCATGCTGCGGAATTCGTTCTTCCGGCGCAGTCATGCCGGCGGGAAGGGCCGGGCGGGCGGCGTCGCCAGCGTGATGAGGTTGCCGTCGGGATCGCGCAGCTGCGCCAGCGTCGAATAGTCGCCCGGAATGTCGTCCCCGAGCGCCATCCCCAGGCCCTCCAGCAGGCGTCGCGCGGCTGCGAGATCGTCGACGTAAAGGAACATCACGCCGCGTCCGGCGATCTCGTTGCTGCTTGAAAGCATCAACCCGCCGTGCTCGAAGAGCTCCCACTGAACCAAAGTGTCCATCGGACGGTGTTCCGGTCCGCGACCGAGCAGTTTCGTATACCAGCCTTCGGCGGCAGCAAGGTCTGCGGTGAGCAGTGCGGTGTAGATCTTCTGAACGTTCATTTGCTCTCCTCCGAACCGGGCTCTGTGGGTGATGCTCCCGGTGAAAAAAAGACCCTGATTCAACGGGAGGCGTGTGAAGGCTCCAACTAATTGTAGGTTGACCGGGCATATCGCGGCCGACCCCGCAAGGCTCGCAGCAGAACGTCAAACGGGCTGCGCCGCGAAGTAATCCTGATATTCGCCGTCACAAGGGCTGGTGAGATGCGGCGAGCCTCGGCGAACCTGCTCGGACCGAGCTGAACAACACCGGGCTCAGTACTGCGTATCGCGGCAAGGGCGAATAGCTTCTGATCAGTCGCGAACTCTGGAGGAGCGATGCCCCTCGGGAAACGGCGCTTCTTCCATTCAGAGCGGGGTATGTGCCGTGTTGACAGCCAACGTGTCCACATACTCACGAACCAGCGTCGCGTGGCCTTGTTGCCACTTCCACAATGAGCGAAGGTGGAGCGTGCCTCCCGGCCTGTGGCTCTGATGCGCATCACAAATCTTCCCAATGCAACCACCGACTCGCCCTGCGCGATGAAGTCCTCGAGCTCAAATTCCAGGACATCCTGCGTCTCCGACATTCTCTTGAAGAAACGGGCGACCTCGTCCCTGCCGCGGCAACTTCCTGCGAACGGAACAGCAGGCGTGTCCGGCACCTCGCAGCGCACGTCATGCGCCAGTAAGCTCAGGAACGAATTGATATCGCCTGTTCGGAAACTTCCATACGCTTGCTGAACCAGGATTGTGTTGGATTTGTGGTTCATATCTCACCTCTGAAACGGATGCGGACGAGTTGCTGCGGGGAAGTGTTTTGCGTTTCAACATCGGGAAAGTATAGCCAGTTGTTGCTGCCACGCTGACGGCTACAGAACTGTCTCATTCGGTCAGGCAAGGACCAGCAGTTACGGTTTGGACGGCGCGCCTTCTATCCCAAGTGAAAGATAGCGGACGCGGTGTGATGCCGCAATTACCTTGATCTGAAAAGCGAGACGGAGGATTGGTTCGCGTAGAGCTTTGAGCAGCTTTGCTGAAGAGGAAATGGTTGTTCAGGGCGTCAGACGTGCAGCCGTCCGCTCTGGTGGCACCATCGGAAACGGCAAAGCGTTCCGGAAGGGGCGAGACTTGGCAGCCTGGCTTGGATTAGTGCCGAAACAGCATTCGACCGGCGGAAAGCCGAAGCTGCTCAGCATCAGCAAGCGCGGGAATCCTTATTTGCGGCACATCTTTGTTCACGGCGCGCGTTCCGTTTTCGCCTGACTGAAGCGTGACCGTCACCAGTTCGGCAGGTGGCTCGATCAGCTCCAAGCGCGGAAGCGGCCGAGTGTGAGCATCGTAGCTTTGGCCAACAAATTAGCGCGAATCGCGTGGGCCGTCCTCACCACATCGCAACCGTATAGAGCAACAGCGGAGTTGTTGGAACCATTCGCTCATGTTTGCACAGGCGTGAATGATGAACAAACGGGATGCCGCCCTGCCCTAAACCTGTCCCCTCAAATGCTGGGAGACCGGCCGGACACTTATTTAGGAAGGGCAGGGTGCGAACTCCATCGTGGTCAGAAGCTGTCTGCTTCACCCAAAAGACCGTATAGATTACCGCAACCAATTGTCGCCGTCGTTCACATCGGTCGGGAGCAATGGACTACACGAAACACTTGCATTCAGCATGCGGACCATAGATCAGCATGCGGACCATAGATTGAGGGGGTGAAATCGACCCGTGTGCGGTCTCTGCCGCCTCGAATCTTCCTAGCGTCACGAAAGATGTGAACGCTTGCAGCCGTCAGGTTAAGCGTATCGGTGCGAGGGACCACACGCCGTAGCACTTGTCAGATCATTCTCCGGCCTTCCAAGATCTCGTCAAGGGCGTTCCGCGTCGGCCACGATTCGAGCCAAAAAGCATACTGCTCCTCCCAGCAGAGCCAACCCTGCGAGCCGTGTTGGTCCTGAACCTGCAACGAAGCATTGCATGAGGGCGCGACGTATTTATCGGCCCGCAA
>DASQLD010000192.1:0-5368 GCA_035630195.1 Bryobacteraceae bacterium | reverse complement strand
TGACCGCGTGCTGCTGAAGAGCGATGGTCTGCGCTCGCGGTTTGCCAAAGGCCGTCAGAAAGAGCGCAACCTGAACGGTGAAGGGGCCCTGCTGCAGAACGTCGTATTCAGCCGAGCTGATTGGCGTCACGTTTCGAAGCAACAGCATCTTCGCTTCCGACTCGGTCCGGCTATCGGTCGCAGGTTCGTAGAAATGCCATTGCAAGGTACGACCCGTGGTGCTTCTCAGTGACACCGATATTCCATCCGCGCGGAGGTCCAAATTAGGCGGAATGCCGCGTACAGTGACCGGGAGCATAATTTCGAGGGCACGAACACCTCCGGGTCCCACCCAGGGTCGTATTAGTGGTTCGAGGGAAACCTGCAGACTGCTTGTGTCGAAGGGTTCCTTCGACAGTCCCGCCTGCACAGCAAACGCGAGCGGCCACGGAACCGAGAGATAGACGAGTGCTCCAATACCCAGCGCCGATATAGCAACGATACGGCTCAAAGTTGTGCGCCGTGTCTTATATTGCCAATAAAGAGCGAAGAGAGCGATTGCAAGCAACGCCAGGAACGCAATCGCATTCCGTACCCAGTCGATGGGACCGAGCGTTGCCCTCGCTCCCGGCAGAAGATAGAACGCTCCATAAACCACAGCGATGACGGTCATTCCGGCGATGACAAACTGAACCAGGCCCCGCGTCATGGACGCCAGGGCCGCCACGGGAAGAGAAACGAAAGCAATAATCAGAACTTGTGACCAAATGAGACCGGGGATGTTAGGCCACAAAGGAAAGCCGTTCAACATCACTATGAAGAGGTGCGCCAGCAGCACCGGCGCGTGAACGAAGACCGCGATAAAGCCCAGCTTTGCCATCAGCAAGCTCTTCCAACGATACGGCCGTGTCACCCAGAATTGCCGATCTCCAGGGATCGCTTCAGCATGGATCAGCCGGGCGATCATGAAGTTCGCGGCGGCGATCAGTAGAATCTCAATGGGTCCCGAACTGCCTATCAACTGCCGCGGTCCGGGCGTCGCGCCCCAGATCAGGCCGAGAGCGAGCACACAGACCAAAACGATCTGGTACCGCAGGTAGCGAACGTCCTTCATAAAGATATGTCGAGTCTGACGCATCTCCTTCTCCTTATGCTGCCTTGAGGCCACTGCGTGCGATCGTAATGAAGATCGCCCGGAGTGACATCGGATTCACAGCGATATGCTTCACGTCTCCGAAGAGCCTCCGTATTTCACCGTTCGTTCGCTCAGGATCGAACCGAGTTTCCACAAACCGTACTACGGCGCTCGAGGATTCCGGACGCATCCAACTAGCCGGCCAGTCGGCTCTCGCAGCAACAACGGATGCCGGATCAAGTGTTACCTCGACTTCGCGAAAACGGCTGCTTAGCGATGTCATCTCCTCGGAAAACTGCAAAATGCCGCGATCGAGGTACCCGATGTGGCTGGCGAAGCTCTCGATCTCGGCGAGGTCGTGGGACGAGATGAACATTGTCGTTTCTCCGGCAATGTCGAGTAATCCTTCGATCAGGTCTTCGCGAACCAACGGATCCAAGCCGCTGAAGGGTTCATCGAGAACAAGGAGTCGCGGACGATACGCAAGGCATGAGACAAGCGCGACCTTCATCCGCATACCGCGTGACAGATGCCCAAGTTCCCGGCCAGCGGGCAAATCAAACTGGCGCACGACTTCAGCGACATATTTTTCGTCCCAGGAGGGATAGAACTCCTTCAGGTACCGCAGGAAGTAACTGACCGTCATCCAGTCCGGCATGTCCTGATTCTCTGAAACATAGCCGATGCGGCAGTAATCGTCCTGTCCCAGATTGGCCGAGTTCACACCGAGCACCGTGGCCTCACCCGATGTTGCGGAAAGGATGTTCATGAGAATCTTGATCATCGTGGTCTTTCCGGCGCCGTTCGGACCAACCAGTCCGAAGACGCTTCCTGCCGGAATGGTCAGGCTGACATGCTCCAGCGCGACCGCGTTTCGAAACTGCTTACGTAGATCGGTGGCCGTTAAAGCATCGCTCATTCTTGTCTCCTTCGGTCGTGGGTGTCGCCGTTCATCCCATCCAACCGCCGCCAATGCGCGCACACTGCATCTGTGACTTCGTTCAAATCCAGACCGAGTCTCTTGGCTTCGACGACCAGTTGTTCGAGTTCCTTCACCAGCAGATTGCCCCGTTCCGCAGCGGTTGAGCGGGCCGGTTCAGAAACAAAGGTTCCGAGCCCGGGACGGACCTCAATGAGCCCTTCGGAGACAAGCTGGCCAACGACTTTGTGAGCCGTGTTCGGATTGATCTTTAGTTCCTTGCTGAGCGCGCGTACAGAAGGAAAAGGGTCGCCCGGTCGAAGTTGGCCTGCGATTACAGCCTTCTTTGCTGCATAGACAACCTGCTCGTAGAGCGAAATACCAGACTCGAACGAGAGGCGGAACGGGATCACACGTGTACTATAACAGCTAGTACACCGAACGACAAGCTAATTCTTAGCGGAATATGTGTGTCAAGCAGGGTGTTTCATCCTCGCGAAGGCTCTAGCTGCGAGATCATTGTCATCGAAGGCTGGCCGGCGAGGCTTACAGGATCGGCGCAGACTTCCGAGGAGGAGCCATCGATACACGACGGCAAGGCGTTCATATTGTCCATCTCACGCGCCAGCGGGGATCGCCAACGCGGTATTCTGATGCTGGAGAGTCCAAGACGAACACGGAAAATCATATGAGTTGTGGCTGCGGTGCAGAGGCTAGCGGTTGAGCGAACTCGGCCGAGTTCGGGACACCGCGTCGTGGCGCGCCACCTTGCTGAGCGTGCTTAAGGAATGGAACCGCCACCAAGTCTGGAAAATCCTAGCCGCTATCGTGGTGATCTGGCTCGTCAGCGGCACTGCACTCCACTTTGCGGAGCGTGGCACAAATCCCGCGTTCGCTACGCTGCGTGAGTCTCTCTGGAACGTCTGGGTCACCCTCTTCAGCGGGCTCAATGACGCTCCCAACTCTCGTGTTGGTCGGCTCGTGGTTTCCGCCGTGCTTGTCGTTGGTGTCGCCCTCGCCGGTTTGTTCACGGCGAGCGTGGCATCGGTCCTGGTCGAACGCTCACTAAGGAGTCGTGACGTGTCTAATCTTGAAATGTCTGACCATCTCGTGCTGTGCAACTGGTCGCCGCGAGCACTAGAGTGGATACGCGAAGTCCACAGCGGCATCGTCGTCGACAAGCGGCCGGTCGTGATCGTTCACGAAACACTCGACGAAGTCGTGCTGCCCGACAAACAGGATGAAGCCGCCTTCAACGACGTCTACATTGTCAAAGGTGATCCCACCAACGAGGTGATCCTGCGCCGCGCCCGGGTTGCGAAAGCGCATTCCGTCGTCATCTTGTCCGATGACCGCCAAGACCAGCACGCCGACGGAAAAACCATCGTGTGCTGCATCGCCGTCAAGAATGTTTGCATACAAGAGCGCCAGCCAAACATCGTGGCCGAGTGCCAGGATCCGAAATACTTGCCGCACATGCGCAAGGCCGGCGCCGATGAGGTCATCTCGGCCGCTGACTTCGGACTGCGGCTGATGGCACGCGCCTCGCTCTTTCATGGCATGACTCGCGTTTATCAAGAGCTGCTATCGGTTCGGCGTGACGCCAATGAGATGTATCTGGTACCCGCGCCTGCCCAACTCATCGGGATGAATTTCGTCGCAGCGGCAAACGTATTCCTACCAGATCGCACGAGTATGAAAGCTTGCCTTCTCATCGGGCTCTATCGCGGTGAAACGATGATGCTCAACCCGGTTGACGGGGAAGCAGGTCCGTTGCGTGAAGGCGATGAGCTGATCTTGCTGAGTCAGACTGTTCCGGATCTTTCGTGGCTGGAGCCGCGCGATGCGGCATAGCTTCTTACAACGTTGGTCAGCACCCGAAGCGGGCTTTGCGTTCGCGCCGGGCGTGATACCCTCGCGGTCGTCGTTTCTCTGGAGAACTCCGTCCGCCTCGTCGAAGAACCCGCCGCCCTCGCCGCCGCTTTGTTATTTCATTGGGAAGGATAGTGTGGAATTCTCGCCAACGCCGCTACTCTGAACGAACCATGCAATAAACCGCATCTGCGTCTGGCTGGGCGCAATCTCGTGTATCAGAAGCCAGTTAACGCGCCATTTAGAGATAGGCAAACGCTCGCAGGTATGATCATACAGGCGCTGAAATGCGATTTAAATTCGGAGTATACATTTGAAAGTTTTCGGGCACATTCAACTTCTCGTGATTTGTGTTGCTGCTGCAGATGCGTCTATTCTCGCGCATTTCAACTCTAGACCGGCATTCCTAGGATCCGAACCAAGCGCAGTCTTCCACTCAACGGACTTCGAGTTGCTGCCCGCTGGCGATTACTCTACGGGGGATGGAGTAACCGATCCCAGTGGTGTCAATGTGACGGGACGCGTTGGTGTAACTAATTACTATTTGCATTCAGTGGATGACTGTGGCGCCCCGGGTAATACATGCCTGGTTAGTCATACCGAAAACGGGTACGATAACGTCAGCTTCAGCGTAACGTTCCCGTACCCCGTTCGGACGGTTGGGTTCGACATACTGGCTGCTTACGGGTTCGCTGTTATCCTGGAAAACCCTGCTGACTATATTACGCCCAGGACCTTTAGCACCATCCCTACGGACTTTTTTTTGGGTTTCCGATCTAACGCACCGTTTACACGCATGGATATTTACCCAGGCGGAATCCTCAAATGCGCTAACGGACAGTCGAGTTGCTCAATTCAAAGTCAGGGCAGTATCCAGCTCTGGTCGCCACTCAAAATCGATAATCTGGTGTACTCCGCATCAACCCCTGAACCGGGGACATTCGGACTGGGACTGTTCATCCTCGTTGGAATCTTGGTGGTGCGCAGGGTGCAGCCGAATGTGGATCCGCCCCGCAAAATGAGACAGCCGGTGGGTTGAGAAGTTGGGCTGCGGACCGGCCCCTCCAGGCTCATCTTGTGTGAGAAACAAACCCGTCGCCCAGGCTCATCTCGTGTGAGACAAGACTCGTGCAGCATTTTCTAAACCGTGAATGAGCCTGAAGGTTTGAAGGTCGAGCGGGCGCAGGGTTGGGCTCCTTTGGGTGGTTTTCGGTTCGTTGGAAAAGAGAAAAGACAAAGGTCCGTCGGCGCGGTGGGAATGTGGAAAACGCAGTTGCGATTTCCAAGGCCGTGGAAAACGCTTGGGAAACCTGAATTTGGTTTTCCGCGTTTTCCAGGGCCCCTCATTTCCACGGCGCTCTGGGTTTCGAGGCTCTCTCATGCGCTCTTGCGTTGCTGGCGGAAGCCGGAAAAGAGCTTGCGCTTGGCTTCTTGCATGGACATCGCGGATTGGGTATCGCCGC
>DASQLD010000191.1:0-11888 GCA_035630195.1 Bryobacteraceae bacterium | reverse complement strand
TTGATTGCTCCACAGGTATGGGCTTGGAGGGAGGGTCGCGTCAAGCGAATGAGGCGAGATCTTCAACGCGTTCTCTGTATCTTCCCTTTCGAGGAGGAATACTTTGCGCGCCGTGGTGTGCAAGCGACATATATAGGTCATCCTCTTACGTGGAGCCTGAAGCCGACCCTTTCGCGCGCTGAATTCTTTCGCAAGCACAACTTGCATAGCGAAGCACCGCTGGTTACTTTACTGCCAGGCAGCCGTGTCGGAGAAGTTTCAAGACACCTCCCTGCAGTGGTCGCGGCCGCAAAGGTCATCCAACGAGAAATGCAAACAAACTTGGTGCTCGCGACCCCGGTGCAGTTTGCCGAGCGTGCAGGACCATCGTTTTTTCAGGAACGGATTGGCCGCTCGTCCATCCAAATACTTGAAGGCGAGACTTCGGACGCTCTGGCGCATGCCGATGTAGCTATCGCTGCGAGCGGTACAGTAACCATTGAGGCGGCGATTCTCGGGACGCCGATGGTAACTTTCTACAAAGTAACGGCGCTTAGTTGGGCGTTGGGTCGTTACCTGGTCCGGGTTCCATACTATTCGATGGTGAATTTGGTTGCCGGTCGTAGGGTCGTTCCCGAGCTTATGCAGGACGAGGCAACCGGTGAGCGGTTGGCGGCAGAGACTCTTCAATTATTGAAGAATCCGGCAAGTCGCGCTGAAATGAAACGGTCTCTTGCAGATGTAGCGTCGAAGCTTCGAGCGCCCGCCCATCCGATGGAGCGCGCGGCGAGTATCGTAGACGAATACTTGAAGCGGCCGGTGATAGAGAAGATTTGAGGAGCAGGTACATGGGTCGTCTTGTCAGACCAGTGCTGGTTATGGCAACTTTCGCGGCTGCGCTGATTCCGGCGCATGCCCAGCAGGATCGGCGCGTTCGCGTCGACGTGCAGCATTACGTCATCAACGCGGAAATCAATCCCGATACGCAAACCATCGCCGCAACGGCCGAAGTTCGGTTTATACCGCAGGACTCGACGTCCTCTGTATCTTTCGAATTGAACAATGCGATGAATGTGTCGCGCATTGTTGACGGTGGCGGACGGCAGATCCCAGCCGCAAGATCGCAGCAGGACTTCCGGGTGACGCTGAATTTTCCCGATGCGTTGCCGAAGGGTCAGCCGGCTCAGGCAACCTTTACTTACGATGGCAAGCTGTCCGGCCTTGAAGAATCGCCGGTTTACGGAATTAAGTTCGCCTCTATCCAGAAAGACCACGCCTTTTTGATGTATCCGGCGCGTTGGTTTCCGGTGAACGATTACACCGTCGACCGTTACACAGCGGAACTTAGCATTACTGTCCCGACGGGCTATCGAGTCCTCGCGGGGGGACTTAATTCCCCACCGGCGTCGAACGCAGGAAAGCAGACGACTACGTTTAAGTTCTCCCAACCAGGCTTCCCGGGTAGCATTGCCCTGGTACAGGGGAACCCGGTACAGAGTTCTTCCTCCGGCGTAACAACGACAATGTATTTCCGCGACGCCAAAGACATGGCGCAGGCATATGGGGAAGAAACCGGCAAAGTTCTGTCCTACCTGACAAGCATCTTCGGACTGCCGCCGCAAGCGTCGCTCACCCTGGTGGAAACCGAATCCGGCACTCCTAATGGATATGCCGGTCCAGGCTTGATTTTTCTTTCGCCGGGTGCAATTGGAAAGCAGGTCAATTCCCGTCTGCTCGCGAATCATATCGCGAGGCAGTGGTTGGGTGGTCTTATTTCCCCGACGTCCCGCAATCACTCCTGGCTAGTGAATGGAGGGGCCCGTTACGCCGAGTTGCTGTATCTGGAGCACCTCAACGGCGCCGGAGCTCTCGAAACGGAGGTTCGCGATACGTTTGTCGAAGCCTTGACCCTCGAGAATGTTCCAGTCATCCAGGCGGCACGTTTAGAGGATTACTCTCCGGAGTTCTGGGCTGCCACGGCAGGTAAGGGCGCGGCTGTGTTGCATATGCTGCGGGGAGTCATGGGCGACGATAAGTTTGGCGAGGCCTTGAAGCAATTTGTGAACGCCAACGCGGGTAAATCGGTTAGTACGGACGATTTTCGCAAGACAGCGGAAACGGTCAGCGGTCAGAAGCTTGACTACTTCTTTCTGCAGTGGATCGAATCGAGCGGGGCCCCTGAGTTCAAGCTTGAGTACACAGTCTTTCGGACGTCCAAAGGATTCCGCGTGATGGGAAAGGTCTCGCAAGACCTGGATACCTTCCGGATGCCGGTCGAAATGCGCATCGAAACCGAGGGTAATCCCGAGGAGAAGCGCGTCGAAGTGGCGGGTACATCGTCCGAGTTCGTCGTCGAGACGTTCGGTAAGCCTAAAAAAGTCATACTCGACCCCAACAACAAAGTCCTTCGGTACAGCAATCCGATCCGGGTGGCGGTGGCGATTCGACGCGGCGAGCAGTTCGTCGAGATCGGTGAGTTCACGGAGGCGCTGAAGGAATTTCAGAAGGCGCTCGATGTAAATCGCGCGAGCTCGCTTGCCCACTATCGTGTCGGATACGTATTTATGCTGCAGAATAACTACCAATCCGCAGCGAATTCGTTCCGCGAGGCATTGAACGGTGATCTTGAGCCGAAGTGGACCGAGGTGTGGAGTCATATTAACCTTGGTAAGATCTTCGATATCACCAGCCAGCGGGACCGGGCGGTGAATGAGTATACTCAGGCGATTCGTACAAAGGACAATGCGCAAAATGCGCAGGAAGAAGCGTCTAAGTACCTGAAGACACCCTATGAGCGCCCTCGCACGGCGAATTAATTCGAAACTCTTTCTCCCACTTGTCGCGTGGGTTGCCCTGTCGTCTTTTGAGGCGGCAGGGCAATCTGTTTTTCCGGAACCGAAAACGCCGGCGGAGATGACCGATTTGGCGTACAAGTACGCTAACGGCATCGGCTGCCCACGCGATGCCGGTCAGGCTATGCTCTGGTACAAGCGGGCCGCACGTGAAGGTGAGCCGGCCGCAATACTGGCGATCGGCGACATGCTCGAAGAGGGCCGCTGCGTCGATCAGGATTTGGTCGCCTCTGCTCTCTGGAGACGGCGCGCAGCAATGCTCGAGTTCCCGCCGGCCATGACGCGCTATGCGGGTATGCTGGAGCGCGGCGTTGGAGTGGAACTGGATCGCGAGGCCGCGAAGCATTGGTATCGAAAGGCGGCGAATCTGGGTTACGGCCCGGCTATGACCCGGCTCGGGGATCTCGAAGGCAACGTCGACTGGTATCGCAAAGCAGTGGAGAACGGGGATGCGAAGGCTTACGGAAAGCTTGGCCTGGCAACCGGTGATAGTGCGCTTTTTCGCCAAGGCGCCGAGCTTGGCGACGCCGCTTCCATGACAGAGCTTGGCCGAATCGCGAAGGACGATACGGAAGCCGTCCGGTGGTATCGTAAGGCGGCCGAAGCGGGCGATCCGAATGGCATGGAGCGCTACGCCTACTTCGCCGAGCACGGACGCGGCATGGAATCCAGCTCCGGCGACGCCCTCCTCTGGTACAACAAGGCGGCTGAACTCGGGCAGCCCGCTGCGCTGACACGTTTGGGCGTTATGACTGGCGACAAGAAGCTGATCAAACGTGCCGTAGATGCTGGGTACGCGCCTGCTATGAGTGCTCTGGCCAGATTGCAACCAGGCGATGCAAAAGAACTCTATGAAGCAGCCGCCAGTCGCGGAGAACCGGAAGCGCTGTTCCGTGTGGGCCGAGTGGAAGAATCGGCCGCGCGGGGATACCCGGAAGCGCTCGCCGCGATCGGTAAGACGGAAGCAGCCGCGAAAGCTGGACACACTCCATCGATGATCAAGCTCGGATGGCATCGGCAGGCTGCGGATGCCGGAGATCCGGAAGGTCTCTATCTGTACGGAATATCGCTGCCCGACAAAGCCGATGGCGCGAACTGGCTCCGACGAGCGGCCGAGAAAGGTCACGCGCGCGCAATGACAGAAGTGGCGCTCCGCTCGACTGACTCCACTGATCGGCGGCGATGGTTCGAGGCCGCCGCCAAGGCGGGAGAGCCGGAAGGACTGTATCGATTCGGTGTCTTAACGGAAGACCGCCAGTCGCTACGCAAGGCGGCGGAAAAAGGGTATGCTCCCGCGATGGTAGCTCTCGGTGAAAAGGAGTGGATCGAAAAAGCGGCTGCATCCGGGTATGCGAACGCTTTCACGAAACTCGGCCAGCTCGACCGCGCCGCTGAGATGGGGGACCCCGAGGCCAAGATGCTTCTCGGAGACACGCTTCGTTCGAAGAAGCCGAAGCAGGCTTACGCTCTCTATGTAGAATCTGCGAAGTCTGGCTTCGGTCCCGCGATGACGCGCCTGGGGGATTGCTCTTTGAATGGAGTGGGTACCTCTCGATCCGACATCGATGCTTTGAAGTGGTACCGCGAAGCGTTGGCAAATGGTGACACTACAGCGGAAGCCCGACTCAAATCTCTCGGTAAGTCGCCATAATGAATTGGTTGTGATCAAACGAAGACACTTCGTGTTCTTGGCGGTCGCCGCGCCACTGGCCGCCAGCAAGACAGTTAAGATCGCATATTTCGATCGGGCGGGCCGCCCAACAGGAGTTCAAGTTGTGGAAAAGATAAAGAAGACTGATGCTGAATGGCAAGAGCAGCTGACTCCCGAACAATTTCACGTCACTCGTCAGAAAGGCACCGAACGCGCAGGCACAGGTAAGTACGCGAAGGCTCATGACGAGGGCACATATACATGCGTTTGTTGCGGCACACCGCTGTTCGCATCGGAAACCAAATTCGAATCCGGCACAGGCTGGCCGAGCTTTTATCAACCGGTGGCCAAACAGAACGTTGAGGTGGTCAGCGACCGCTCCCACGGCATGGCGCGCGATGAGGTAGTGTGCGCCCGCTGCGACGCCCATCTTGGTCATGTGTTCCCTGACGGTCCCAAGCCGACGGGATTGCGATACTGCATGAACTCGGCATCTCTAAACTTCATTCCCAAAGAGAAGTAACCTCGAGGACGACATCATGGACAACCTTTCGATTCGAAGGATACTCGTGCCTATCGATCTATCGGCGCGTTCGGCGGACGCCGCCGAGTACGCACAAGTCGTTTCAGATCATTTTGATGCTGAATTGATTTTGTTGCATGTACTAGAGCCGCTTGCCGCTGACTTTGCGATGACTGATCCCGGGCTCGCGCTAATGACGGACTTTATGGGCAAGCGCAAAGCCGAAGCCGAGGCCGCGCTAGATCGAGTCGGGCCTCCGGCCGGAGCTATTCGCCGCCTGATTACGCAAGGGGATCCCGCGGAACAAATCCTCGATTGCGCTACGAAGGTGAATGCAGACCTCATTGTGATGCCAACGCAAGGCCATAGCCGAGTCCGGCAGTTTCTTATCGGCTCAGTGACGGCTAAGGTGCTTCACGATGCGATCATGCCCGTGTTGACTGGCGTCCATCTCGCGCAGGTTCGCGACTTTCCGGCTTTCGGCCTGAAGCACATACTTTGTGCTGTGGATCTCGGATCTCAGAGCGAATCCGTCGCGATATTGGCGAAGAACCTCGCCAAGAAATTTGGCGCCCGAGTGACTTTGATTCACGTGCTTCAGGCAAGCGAGGATGCCTCCGAACGCATCGCATCGCTTTTAAAGACAACGGGCTTAGAGGCCGAAGTGGTAATCGGGTCGGGTGAACCGCACAAAGTGGTGACCGCTACAGCAGAAAAGTTAATGACCGACTTGGTGGTAATCGGTCGCGGCTCATCGAGCAGCGTCGTTGGCCGGTTGCGTGCACAAGCGTACAGCATAGTGCGGCAAGCGCCTTGCCCGGTCCTGAGCGTGTAGCTTTTAGTGACCTTCGGCTTCTAGAAAACGCTCGACCTCAATCGCAGCCATGCAACCGGCGCCGGATGCCGTAATCGCCTGGCGATAGGTCCGGTCTTGCACGTCGCCTGCGTGAAACACGCCGGTCAGGCTAGTCCGGGCGCCTCCGTGCGACACGATGTAACCATCTTCGTCGAGTTCGATCTTGCCGACAAAAGGTCTCGTATTAGGAATGTGCCCGATCGCGACGAAGAAACCATCGACGTCTCGCCGATACGTCTCACCCGTTTTCAAGTTTCGAAGCGTGACACCGGTGACCGTCTTCTGACTCACATCGTGAACTTCATCGACAACCGTGTTGGTCACCATCGTGATCTTCGGGTTGGCAACAGTACGGTCGACCATGATCTTCGATGCTCGGAACGCGTCTCTGCGATGAACCAGAGTAACTTCCTCGCCGAAGCGGGTCAGGAAGTTTGCTTCCTCCATGGCTGAATCTCCGCCGCCGATCACCATGATCTTCTTGCCGCGGTAGAAGAAGCCGTCACATGTCGCGCACGAACTGACGCCGTGTCCGATGAGCTTTTGCTCGGATGGCAAATTGAGCCATCTCGCCGAAGCTCCAGAGGCGATGATAACGGTACGGGTCTCGTGCCACTCTCCATCGATGTTCAGGCGAAAGGGACGTTTAGTGAAGTCGACCTCGGTGACCGAGCCATGAATGTACTCGGCTCCAAAATGCTCTGCCTGCTTCTTCATGTTCTCGACGAGATCCGGCCCATTGATTCCTTCCGGAAACCCCGGAAAGTTCTCCACGAGCGAGGTAATGGAAAGTTGACCGCCGGGCTCATGACCTCCAACAACAAGCGGCTTTAGATTTGCCCGAGCCGCGTAGATGGCCGCAGTGTTTCCGGCGCAGCCGGAGCCGATGATCACAACGTTTCGCATGAGAGACAGAGATTAACTTTCTATGCTAACAAAGCAAAAAGGGCGCCCTGTTCGGGGCGCCCTTATTTGATGCTACTGAGTGATGGTTAGAACGTAAACTTCACGCCGAGACGACCAGCAAAGCCAGTGCGGAAGTTGTCTTCCATGCCAAATCGCGGATCCTTAGCGCCATAACTCCGAAGAGCATCCGGCGACGCCGCTACCAGCGCTTCATAGTTGTAGCCGTTGTTGAGATTCGTGGTATTGAGATTGATCAATGACCCGGCTTGACGGAAGCGATTGTAGAAGTTGTAGACGTATTCCGCCGTCTTCTGATTGAACACGTTTTCCGCATTGAACTCGAACCGCAGGCTCTTGCCTTCGCCCACCTTGAATTCCTGAGCGATCACAAGGTCCGTACGGTTATAGACGGGTGAACGGCCCATATCGCCGCGGCCGTTTACAAACAGCGGAATTTGATGCGTATCCTGCACCCAGGTGCTGACCGGCACACCGCTCTGAGCGATAAAGAATCCGCCGATTTCCGTACCGAACGGAGCAAAGTACGAACCGTACGCCTTGAAAGAATGCGGACGATCCGTCCCGAGAGGACCCGTCACGTTCAGGTTACCCTTCGAATCGAAGAGGTAAGTATCGAGATCCCAGGCACGGCCCGCCGACGTTCCCGGACGGGTTGGGGTGCCGGAAACCTGCTGCGCACTTGCGGAAACGCGACCGGTGCCAGCCGGGAAGATTTCGTCCGAGTTGGCCAGACCACCGTAGTTACCACGGAGGCGGCTGTACACGTAGGTTGCGCTACCCATCCATCGCTCGGCAAAGCGCCGAGACAAGGTGAAGTCGAGACCGTTGTAGGTGCGCTCCGGAAGCGGGTAGTCGAATTTGGGCGTCGCAGTGGAAGGAACAGCTACTGTCTTCGCTAAGCCCCGTCCAGGGTTCCCGTAGATGTATACTTCGCTGCCGTTGGCATCGAGTACACCTAGATCTTCGATGGTGTCGCGGAGGTTGTTACGGGTGTAACGTACTGACAGAACGGTGCGCGGATTCAGTTGGAATTCGACACCGGCGTTGGTCAGGTCCGAGTGCATGGGCCGCAGGTCAGGATCAACCTGGTCGGCGCCGAAGCTCGGAATACGACTGTCCTTAACGCCGCCGCCCGGCCACAGATTACGACCCGGCAGATTGGTGCCGCTCAAGCCGAGCACATAGGCCGGGTCTGTGGAATCGAGGCTACGATAAGCCGTAGTCCAAACGTCACCGCCGAAAGTACCGCGAGCGAGTTCGTACTTAACCCAATCAAAGAACATGCCCCAGCTACCGTATACCTTGAGTTTGCCGTCGCCGAACACGTCATACGTAGCGCCGAGACGGGGAGCAATCTTCTCACCCCAGCCAAACTCGAACGCGTACTCTTTGATGTCCCTACGGAACGAAGGAACGACTTCCTTCTCGAGGCGGAGGCCGAGATCGAGGCTCAGGCGCCCGATTCTCCACCGATCCTGTATGTAGAAGTTGTCGATGGTTCCACCGGTTGAACCGCGAGTACCCTGCGTGTCAAGCGTGTAATATCCGTAAGTCCCACGCTCGGGGAGGTTCGAAACAGGATTCGTGAAAGCCGTATTCCAATTCAGCGTGATGTAGCCTCCGCCCGGGTAGCCTTCTTGAACCTTGTTGACGTTCTTCATACGGCCGAAACCGACTTTGAAGTCATGTCCGCCAAAGAAGTTCGCAAAGTGGCTCGCGTCGACCTGCCCCAACGTACGAGTAGCCAGATCGAACTCGGTGTTACGAACGCGGGGAGTCGTCACTGATCCCTGGGCCCGCTGTAGATCGGGGGCTAGAGGAAACGGCAGGTTGGCTGAGGCCGTCGAGGAATTACCCCATTCGATCGCGCTGACACCAGGTACGCCCAACGCTTTGTAGTTGTCATAGAAGCGCCCACCGCGAACGGTGAGTAGCGTGGTAGGAGTCACAGTCCAATCAACCTGGCCGTTATAGTTCGACTGCGGAGAGAACGTACCCCGCGTCTGGTTGGCCATGAGGCTGGCCGCGTTGGAAGTAGACCGATTTCCGTAGCCGGTGAAAGCCGGCAAAATGCCTTCGCGACTGGTCGGAGACCACAGGAACGCGGCATTGATCCGAAGACTTTGAAACGGATCGTACGAAATCTTGTTGTATGCCTGCCAGAATGTCTGTTCTTCCGTGATGTTTACAGTCTGATTGTCAGAGCTGATGATGTCCAGGTTGCGATCGAGGAACCGAGGAGAGGCAGCGCTGAAAAAGTAAAGCTTGTTTTTGATGAACGGACCGCCCAACGAATAACCGACTTCATTGTTCGTTTGTGGAAACTTGAAGTCCTGCTGGTAGGTGGTCGTCAAAAGATCGGATGGATCCATGAAGAGACGTTTCGGAGCGCCCGCATTGAGTTTGCTGCCCCAGTAGTAATAGTGAACGTCGCCGTGGAAATTGTTGCCGCCCGACTTGGTGATTGCGCTGATGACGCCGCCAAGCGCGCCGCCGTACTGTGCTTCGATACCTGCGGTCTTAATCTGCACTTCCTGCAGGATTTCGAAAGCCGCGTTCTGACGCGAGTTGCCTTGAATCAGGCTGGAGGTCGACATGCCGTCAACAATGAAGTTGTTTTCCGCGCCGCTGGCGCCGTTGATCTGAAATCCGCCCTCGACAGTGCCTTCGTTTGCAGTCGGCGCCAGGACGGCCAGCGACTGGAACGTCCGGGACTTCGGCAATCTATTAAACTCAGCCGAGTTGATGTTCGTTGCAACCGCTGTCGTCGTGACGTCGATCAGGGGGGCAGATTCTGTAACTTGAATTGCCTGCTCCGTCGAGCCGACTGCCATTTGCGCATCGACCTTTAGTACCCTACCGGCCTGAACGACCACGTTCGGCACCTGGTACTTAGAAAAACCGCTGACCTCGAAGGTGACGGTGTAGTTGCCGGGCTCCAGACTGCGGAAGACGTATGCGCCCGCACCGTCGGTCTTGGTTGTTTGTGAACGATCTGTATCTTTTTCGGTCATCGTGACGACCACGTTCGGCAACACTGCGCCCGAAGGATCAGTCGCCACACCATGTAGTTCACCGAATCTTTCCTGGCCCATGCCCGCGATAGCGGTCATAAGCAGGAGAGTGACCAGCCAGAACGAGTGGGTTCTGGCGGAAGACAAGAGAGCGCGCACGCTCATCCTGGTCCTATTTTTGTGCATGTGTTCTCCCCAACAAGATTTCTAGTCCTTTCGCCTTGTAAGCGAAAGTTGATGGCCCGGTTTCAGCAGGTCGCCGGATTGCCATCTGTTGCCGCACTATGCGCTTCATAAAACGCAAGTGGACAACGCGATGATCTGGTTTATGCATTTCTGGCGCCATGGAAGTCATGGTTCTGTAATCAGCAGCTTACGAGCACCCCGGCTCTGTGGGGCTACGGTTATCAGTAAACTACGAGCAGGCAATCCCGAAATTGGAAGCGAATTCACGGGGTGCACGAATTGAAATGATCCTGGATAATACGAAACAAACCGAATCCCATTTTCGAACACTCGGCGGCACTCCCATATGAAAGGCCTCCCGGAGAGGAGGCCCATTACGGTTGTAGCATGCGCAAGTTGAGGCGATTTTGCAAGTAGCTGTATTTGCAACACAAAAACGTTGTGAACGGATCTTGGAATACATGAAGAACCCTAGGACGGAGCCAACTCCGGGGTGAAAACCTGCCTCACAAAATCCCTGCTACACTAGTATTTCCCCATGAAAATCGGCGTTGTCGTCTTCCCCGGCAGCAATTGCGATCACGACGCTTTTTACGCTGTATCGCAAAATCTCGGTCATCAAGCGGAATACGTTTGGCACGACTCCACCCAGCTTGGAAACGTTGACGCGGTCATTCTTCCGGGCGGCTTTTCCTACGGCGATTATCTTCGCTGCGGGGCCATCGCGCGGTTCTCGCCTGTCATGCAAGCGGTGAAAAAGTTTGCTTCTGATGGGGGGCTCGTCATGGGTATCTGCAACGGTTTTCAAGTACTCTGCGAAAGTGGATTGCTGCCCGGCGCGCTGCTGCGCAACGCAGGTCTGAAATTCATCTGCAAACCCGTTGAAATCACTGTTGAAACGATTAATTCTGCGTTCACTCATGCGGGTGAACTAAATCAGTCGCTCAAGATCCCGATCGCGCACGGCGAAGGAAATTACTATGCCGAGGACCATATTCTAGACGAGTTGCAGGCAGAGGATCGCGTCGTGTTTCGTTACGCCACGCCTTGCAACGGGTCAATCCGGAACATCGCCGGTATCCTGAATCGCGAACGCAACGTGCTCGGCATGATGCCGCATCCGGAGCGGGCAGCCGATCCTTTGATGGGCTCGACGGATGGCCTCGTTATTTTAGGTTCGCTAGTAAATTCGCTGGCGGCCAAATAAATCATGACAGCGATTACTCCCGACGTTATTACGGCGCATCAGCTTACGCCGGAAGAATTCGGTCGAATTGTTTCCATTCTCGGCCGCGAACCCTCCTATACGGAGCTTGGCATTTTCTCCGTAATGTGGAGTGAACATTGTTCCTATAAAAGCTCGCGTCTACACCTGAAGAAGTTGCCCACCCGCGGCAGCCGCGTTCTACAGGGTCCTGGCGAAAACGCAGGCATCATCGACGTCGGCAGTGGATACGCGGTCGCCTTCAAGATCGAATCGCATAACCATCCCAGTTTTATCGAGCCGTTTCAGGGCGCAGCCACCGGCGTCGGCGGAATTCTGCGCGACATTTTCACGATGGGCGCGCGACCGATCGCGCTCATGAACTCTCTGCGGTTCGGCGAGCTCGACGATCCCAACGTGCGTCGAAACATGGAGGGCGTCGTGGCCGGCATCGCCGGCTATGGCAACAGCATCGGTATTCCCACGGTCGGCGGCGAGATTGCTTTCGAGGAATGCTACACCGGCAATCCGCTGGTCAACGTCTTCTGCCTCGGTATTGCGAAGGCCGACGAGATCATCAAAGGCGTGGCGAAAGGCACCGGCAACCCGGTGTACTACGTCGGATCAAAAACGGGCCGGGACGGCATTCATGGCGCGACGATGGCGTCCGCGGAGTTCGATGAGAACTCCTCCGAA
>DASQLD010000190.1:0-10266 GCA_035630195.1 Bryobacteraceae bacterium | reverse complement strand
AACTAGAGATGCGCGCTGTACCGTTTTTACTGATCTTTCTAGCTCCAATGCTTGCCGAAGTGCCTGTAGCCGATCAGGTCGAACACGTCGACGATTATCACGGGACCAAAGTTAAAGACCCATATCGTTGGATGGAGGATGTGGATTCGGAGAAGACTCGGAACTGGGTTGGGGCTCAGCAGTCACACACCAATGCCTGGTTTGCCAAGGCTCCGGGACGAGCGCAATGGCTGCAGCGAATGAACACACTCTGGGATTTCGAGCAGATGCCTTTGTCTCCCGATGGAGTCGCCGGTGTGATGGTGCGAGGCGGGCGCATCTTTTCTTTACGGCAAGGCCGCAATGAGAATCAGCCCGTTCTTTATATCCAAAACTCGCCAACGGCGAAACCGCGAGTCCTGCTGAATCCGAACGCTATGTCGACGGAAGGAACAGTAGCGATCTCGACATGGCAGCCGAGTCCCGATGGCAAGTGGCTCGCGTATGGGATCGCGAAAGCCGGTTCGGACTGGCAGACCTGGCATGTGCGATCCGTCGATACGGGTAAGGACAATACTGATCAGATCGAGTGGGTGAAATTTTCGTCTCCAGCCTGGAGCGCCGATAGTTCGAGCTTTTATTACGCACGCTACCAGCAGCCCGCCGGCAATACGCTCACTGCAGCGAACACTGGACACCAACTTTGGAACCATCGCCTAGGGACGCTGCAATCGGCCGACGTGAAGATTTTCGAGCGGCCGAGTGAAAAGAACTGGATCATCGCTCCCACAGTCAGTGAAGACGGGAGATATCTGGTTCTTTCGATCTATCAAGGTTCCGCTGCCAAGAACCTGATTTTTTATCAGGACCTGCGAGCGAAAGACAACAAGATCCATGAGCTCGTCGCCGAGTTTTACGCGTTGCACAATTTCCTGGGCACGAGAGAAGGCAGGTTCATCGTTCATACGACTTGGGAGGCTCCCAAAGGGCGCGTGGTTGAGATCGATCTCGCGAGGCCCGTTCGCGAATCATGGAAGGAGCTCGTTCCTGAATCTGCGCAAACTCTCCAGTCGGGAACGATGGAGGGACAAGCGATTGCGCTGCAGTATCTCAAAGACGCAACCGGACTTGTGAGTATCTACTCTCTGCGTGATGGCAAATCACACTCCATCGCCTTGCCGCCGAACGCAAAGATTACGTTAGCCGATCGCTCGACTCGTTACTTCTCCGTTTCGTCTTTCCTCGCGCCGGAGATGGTTTATGACTGTGGCGGAAATGGAAAGGATTGCCGGCCAATGATGAACGTTAGCCTTCCATACGATGTCTCGAGCTTGGAATCGAAACAGGTCTTTTTTCATAGCAAAGACGGCACGAAAGTTCCGATGTTTGTCGTTCATCGTAAGGGAGTAACGCTCGATGGCTCGAATCCGGCGCTGCTCTTCGGTTATGGCGGCTTCGATGTTTCGATCACGCCTTCGTTCTCACCACGGTTTATCGGGGTAATTGAGCGTGGCGGCGTGGTGGCGGTTGCGAATCTCAGAGGTGGCGGCGAGTACGGACAGGCCTGGCATGAAGCCGGTATGAAGGATAGAAAACAGAATGTCTTCGATGACTTTATAGGCGCGGCGGAGTATCTGATCGCGAACAAGTACACGTCTGCGAAGAAGCTCGCAATTAGCGGCGGTAGCAACGGCGGGTTGCTGGTGGGAGCGTGCCTCAATCAACGTCCCGACCTGTTCGGCGCCGCCATTCCTGCGGTTGGCGTGATGGACATGTTGCGCTATCAGAAGTTCACCATCGGCGCGGCATGGACTGGAGAATACGGATCCTCCGACAATCCGGAGGAGTTCCCATTCTTGTTTCGATACTCACCATTGCACAACATCAAGCCGGGCGCGTCGTATCCGCCGACACTTATTCTTACGGCGGATCACGATGATCGGGTAGTTCCGTCGCACAGCTTCAAATACGCCGCGACGCTCCAGAAGGCGCAAGGCGGTCAAGCCCCAATCCTCATACGTATTGCCACCAGCGCAGGACACGGAGCAGGCAAGCCCAAATCGAAGAAGATCGAAGAGGACGCCGACGTTCTTACTTTCTTGTCGAGCGTGATCGGGCTAGGCCTTCCGCCCGGGTCATGACCGTTTGCGCGGCGGCCCACCACCGCGCTTCGGCGGACCGGAGCCTCCACGTTTAGGACCATACGGCCCTTTGCCGCCACTACCGCCTCGCGAACCGCCACCGCTCGGTCGATCGCCGCGATCATCTCTCCGTGGACCGGAAGGCCCGCTTCGACGATCGTCTCGAGGAGGAAATGGCCGGTCGCCTCTTTCGAACGGTCTTCCGGCGGGGGGTCTGGCGCCCGGTGGTCTCGCCCCGGGAGACCTTGGTCCTGACGGCTTGCCTCCTGCAGGAGGACGCCCCGTTGGACGCCCGCCGGCAGGCGGCCTCCCGGCCGGGGCATTGTCTGCGCGTTTGTATGGAGGTCGCGCCGTTCGGCTGGGACCTTGATCTTCGCGCGGCCGAAACGGGCGATCCCGCTTGTCAGATGGCTTGTCGGCTCGCCGATCCGTGGGTCTCGATGGAGAACCTGCGCGTTGGAAGGGACGTTTCTCAGTGGGCCTATCGCCCCGATCATCAGGGCCACGCCGGAACGGACGATCCCTCTTCTCGTCGCCGCCCTTACGATCATCTTTGCGACCCTGATAAGCCGTTCGGTCGGGTCGACGATCAGCGGGAGGGCCATCACTTCGACGCTCAAACGGACGCCGTGGACGATCGTCAGCAGGCGACTCTTGGCGAGGTCGCAGGATTGGCCGGTTCAACTCAACTTTTTTCGGCGCTTCGATGGGCATCGGCGGCACTTCAGGAAGCTCGGGAGCAACAGGAGGCTCAACCTTCACCAACCGAACCGGACGAACGGGCTGCTTACGTCGCTCCGCTTGAACATCGGAATCGAGCCGCGGCTTGATTGCCGGCTTCGGTTTCTCCTCGCGCTCGGGAGTGGCTTCAACAATGGCGTCGACAGTCTGAACGACAGGCTTCATCGCCGCGACATCGTGAACACGCACGATCGCAGCGCCATTCAAGATTGCTACGGTAACAGCGCCCGCCGTCGCAAACTCGAGCGCCTTCGGGTCTTCCTGAGCAAGGAACGACTTCCGCGAGGCAGCGACAAGGATCGTCGTCCCCAGGCGCTGCAATTCGCCCAAACGCGCGAGGATCTCAGAATTCTGTTCGCCTCGCTTGCCGAAGCCGATGCCCGGATCGATTACAATTCGTTCCTTGGGAACGCCGCTTCGCACCGCGCGATGCACCGCCGCTTCCAACTCGGCGATCAGCGAGCCCATCACATCTTTCATTGGCCCGAGCCGCGCCCAGGTTTCGGGCGTGCCCCTCATATGATTCAGGACCAGTCCCGCATCGTACTGAATGACCGGCTTGACCAGATCGGGTTCCCATGTCAGCGCGGAAACATCGTTGATGATTGAAGCCCCATGCTCCAGGGCTTTCTCGGCAACTTCCGCTTTATATGTGTCGACGCAAATCGGAATGCTGAGGCTGCCCTTCAATCGTTTCAGCACCGGCACAAGCCGGCGCAGTTCCTCGCCCGCGTTGATTCTCTCCGACCCGGGCTTCGTAGACTCAGCTCCGATGTCTATGATGTCCGCGCCTTCCTGTTCGAGTTGCATCGCTCGCGCGACAGCCGCGTCAGGATCGAGATACTTCCCGCCATCCGAGAATGAATCGGGCGTTACATTCAACACGCCCATGATGAGTGTGCGCTCTCCAATGGTGAGAACGTGATCGCGTACTTTCCAGTCGGTTCTTGTGCGGGTCATTCGTACCTGAGGCAGACGATAGGGTCGAGATTGGCCGCGCGGTTTGCCGGATAGTAGCCGAAAAACAAACCAACGCTAACAGATATCGCCACTCCAAGCGTAACCCACAATGGCGACACAAACGCCGGGATGGATGGCATCGCCGTCCGGATCACAAAAGCGATCAAGCCTCCCAACAGAATCCCAATAATTCCGCCGAGGCCGGTAAGCACGACGGCTTCGAGTAGAAACTGAACCCGAATGTCGGATTTTCGCGCCCCAATCGCTTTTCTGACGCCAATTTCCGCAGTGCGCTCCGTGACCGAAATCAACATGATGTTCATGACGCCTATGCCGCCCACCATCAGTCCCACGGAACTAATGATGCTCGTCAGAATAACGAGCGCTCCGGTCAGTTGTGACCACAGGTTCGTCAGAAAGTCCGGCGATGTAAGCTCGAAATCGTTCTCCTGGTTGTGCTTCACATGACGAACCCGCCGCATCGCCTCGATCACTTCGTCCTTCGCCTTCTCCGGGTTCCCGTTCTTCGGAACTGAGAACGCAAGCATCAGCTCTTTCGCTTCCGGATACTGCTTCCGAAACGTGTTGAACGGAATCACGGCGAACTGGTCCACGCCAGGTCCGCCGAACATCCCTGGATCTTTCTCAAAGACGCCGATGACCTCGTACTCGCGTCCGTTCATCCGCACTGTTTTGGCAATGGGCTCGACCCGCCCGAATAGCGAGTCGGCGACTGCGGCTCCAAGCACAACTACAGCGCGAGAATGCTCTTCATCGAAGCGCGTAATGAATCTTCCCTGGGCTACCGAAAACAATGGAATCGCATCGGCGTACTCAGGTTCGGCGCCGCGAAGGATGATTCGCTCGACGACCTTGCCGTTATAGCGGATATCGTTACTGTCGCCGAAGAAGAACGCGCGCGTTCCGAACGTCGTAACGGAGTCTACTGACGGACTGACGGCGCGTACATATTCAGCATCGGTCGACTGAATGTACTTCCTAAGTCGGATATGCTCCGGCATGCGGCCGAATCGGGGACCGACTGGGATTCGGGAAACGAAATAGGTTCGTGAGCCGAACGACTCAACCTTATTCTGGATGTTGGCGTTCAGGCCGTCGATGATAGAAGCAACGGAAATGACGCTGGTCACACCAATCACGATGCCGAGAATGGTCAACGACGATCGGACCTTGTGCGATCGCAGCGTGTCGAGAGCGACTAAGAAATTTTCTCGTGCTTCTGCTCGAGTCATGAGTTACTCAGCCCTCAGGGCGACTACCGGGTCCAACTTCGATGCGCGCATCGCCGGATAGATCCCAAAGAATAGCCCGATCACCGAGCTTAGGATTAGCCCAAGGATAGCCACCCATGTTTGCACTGCCGCCGGAAATGCCGTGAATGTGCTGATCAGGGTGGCAATTAGAAAACCGGCCGATATCCCTACGAATCCTCCGATCAAACACTGCATCACGCTCTCCGTCAGGAACTGTTTGGCAATGTCTCCCTTGGTAGCGCCCAACGCTCTTCGCACACCGATTTCCTTCGTTCGTTCCGTCACCGACACCAACATGACGTTCATGATCACGATGCCGCCGACTACAGCCGAGATGGAACTCACCATCAGAAAGACCGCAAAAAACGCGCCACTGATTGACTGCCAGAGGGCGATGTAACTGTCCTTCGTGCCAATGAAGAAATCGCTGTCCTTTCCCGGACCGACATGTCGCCGCGCCCGAAGAACAACCGTGGCTTCCTCCTGGGCTCGCTCGAAGTTTCCCTTACCCGGCTCGGTAAGTATGTTCAAGGTCAAGCTGAACCGCGGACGCAGGCGGAAGAACTGGTTCATCGGAATAATCACGAGATTGTCCTGATCCTGGCCCAGAACGCTACCCATCTTCTCGAATGTACCGATCACTGTATACTCTTCATTCGCGATTCGGATAACCTTGCCCAGCGGGTCGGTCCCAGGAAAGAAACTTTGAATCACACTGTCTCCGACCAGGCAAACCTGCGCAGAACGGTCATTTTCGGAATCTGTGAAGTAACGGCCCAAAATCAGGGTTCGGGTGTCGATGTCGACCATGTTCGGGGTATGCCCGTAGATGTTAACGTCGGCCAGTTCGTTGTCGAGATACCGCACTTTGGCCGTAGTGTTACCCGATGCTCCTACTGCCTTGCAAGCTACACAGAGCTCTTGCACAGCCTTCAAATCTTCGATTTCGATGTGCTTGTTCTTCAGCGCTTTGATCACCACGTTGAAATCGGTCGCGGCAAACGGTGTTCGCGCAAGCTGAAAGACGTTGGTTCCCAGGTTCGCGATCTTCTTCTCCACATACACGTTGGCGCCCTGCACAATGGTCATGACGGTGATCAGAGTCGCCACGCCCATCATGAGACCCACGACTGTCAGCACCGTGCGCAGTTTGTGCGCCTTCAACGAGGCGAAGCTTTGCGACACGGTATCGGAGTTCAGTAGCATTTAAATCAAAATGAAACGTGTTTATACTTCTTACCGACGCGTACGATGTAGTGACCGGGTCCGAGTTTCTGCGCCGGTCCGGTGACAGCAATTTCGGCGCCTGAAGCAACTGCATTGACGGAGACACCGTTTGACTTGATAATTTTGTCGGCCTCCGTAACGGACGACACGAAACGAGCTTGAACAAGCGCTCGGTTGATCCTCGCATCCGTGACCGTATGATGGTCGAGCGTTTCAACCGGCGGCAGGCCTCCCCAGGACGACGCGACTCGCTCCGCTTCCTCGGTGGAGTGGAAATCCTTGACAATCCGCATTGCAAGCTGTTTCTTCGCTTCGAGCGGGCTTTGCGTACGCAAGTGCCCGATCTCGTCGAGCGGCAGGTCCGTTAGCAACTCGTAATAACGCCAGATCAACGCATCCGGGATGTTCATCAATTTTCGGAACATGTCAGCGGGCGGCTCAGTAATGCCGACATAGTTGCCTTTAGATTTTGACATCTTCTCGACGCCGTCAAGGCCCTCGAGAAGCGGTACAGTCAAAACGATCTGCGATGGTTGTCCGTAATCGCGCTGCAATTCGCGGCCTACAAGCAGGTTGAACTTTTGATCTGTCCCACCCATCTCGACGTCACATTCCAGTCGTACGGAGTCGTATCCCTGCGCCAGCGGGTACAAGAGTTCATGCAGTGAGATGGGCGTTTGCTCCTTGAAGCGTTTCGTGAAGTCGTCCCGCTCGAGGAGTCGAGCAACAGTGTAGCGACCCGCAAGCCGGATAACATCCTCAAAGCGCAGATCATCGAACCACTCGGAGTTGAACCGGATCTCCGTGCGTTCCGGATCGAGAATTTTGAATACCTGCGCTTTGTAGGTCTCAGCGTTCTGCTGAATTTCTGACCTCGTCATCGGCGGTCTCGTGATATTGCGTCCTGTCGGATCGCCAATCAGACCCGTGACATCGCCGATGAGAAAAATCACAGTATGTCCCAGATCCTGAAAGTGCTTCATCTTGCGGAGAAGCACGGTATGCCCCAGGTGCAGGTCAGGCGCGGTCGGGTCGAATCCAGCTTTGATGCGAAGGGGACGGCCTGACGCAAGTCGCTCCCGTAGATCCTCTTCGCGGATCAGTTCGACGACGCCTCTCTTCAAGTAGGCAAGTTGTTGTTCGACTGGGATCAAGTTCTTATTTTAGAGGAGAGCTGGAAAGGAGACCCGTTTGGTTCGACCCGGCCCGGATGCGGGGCGGTATGGTGGGTTGAGGGCAGTAGTTAAGGTTCGGGTCCATCCGAAGAAGTTGCTGGAAGGCTCACCGTAACCGAGTCGAACCGCTTTCCCTTATTGCAAGCAACGCGCCAAACTAAAAAAGCCCACATTTCCGCGATTTTCTATTTAAGGCGGGCGTATGCGACGGAAGATTATACAGAGCGAGGAACACTCACTTACCTAATTACCTGCGCACGTACGTCTGTTAGACTGGTACTACCCCCTAGATCGATTCGTTCATGGATTTCCTCGCAGGTTTAAACCCCCAGCAGCGTGACGCCGCCGCGCACGTCGAAGGTCCTTTGTTGATCCTCGCCGGAGCCGGAAGCGGAAAGACGCGCGTGATCACGCATCGCATCGCGCATCTTGTGCACGAGTATGGTGTCCCTGCCCAGACGCTGCTCGCGGTAACGTTCACGAACAAGGCTGCCGAGGAAATGCGGAAGCGTGTTGAAGCGCTTCTCGCAAAAGCCGGCGCATCGGGATCGCCCAGTGTGGCGACGTTTCACTCGTTCTGCGTGAGAATGCTCCGTCGTGACGGCGACAGGCTCACTGCGATTCGTCCGGGATTCACGCGACAGTTTACGATCTACGACGACGACGATCAGATTTCCATCATCAAAGGCATTTATCGCGCGATCGGTCTCGACGAGAAGTTCATGCAGTATCGCGCGGCCTTGTCTCGTATCAGCCACGCGAAGAACGTCCAGCAGACGCCGCAAGATTTCTACAAAGACACAACCGATCCGAAAATGGCCAGGCTGGCTGTCGTCTACCAGCGCTATCAGGAGGCCTTGCTCCGTAGTAACGCTGTCGATTTCGATGATATTCTGCTCGAAAGCGTTCGTCTGCTTAGGCATGACGCGGAGTTACGCCACATCTACAACAGCCGTATTCAGTTCCTCACAGTCGACGAATATCAAGACACGAACCGCAGCCAGTACGAGTTGATCCGGCTGCTGACGGATTCTCATAAAAACCTCGTCGTTGTTGGGGACGAAGACCAATCCATTTACGGATGGCGCGGAGCCGACATCCGGAACATACTCGATTTCGAGCGCGACTATCCGAACGCGAAGGTCATTCGTCTCGAACAGAATTACCGCTCCACGCAGAAGATTCTCGAGGCAGCCGGGGCAGTTGTCGCGAACAATAAAGCGCGTAAGGGGAAGACTCTTTGGACCGATGCCGGTCTCGGCGAGCCGATCCAGATGTACGAGGCGCCCGATTCCGAGAATGAAGCACTCTTCATCGCCGATACGATCGAAAAGGTCTTACGCGACGATTCGAAGACCCGAGTGGCGGTTCTATATCGCACGAACTCCCAATCCCGGCAGATTGAAGAGGCGCTTCGCCGCTACGGCCGGAAATATATCGTCGTCGGCGGCTTCAGCTTCTATCAGCGTGCTGAAGTCAAAGACATCCTTTCGTACTTGAAGGTCGCCGGTAGTCCCGACGACTCAATCAGCCTGCTGCGCATCATTAATACTCCGGCGCGTGGAATCGGCAAGACCACGGTTGAGCAGATTGAGCAATTCGCGCACGATCATCAGTTGAGCGTTTGGGGAGCAATCCGAAAGCTCCTTGAAGAGCGCACATTTCCTACTCGAGCTGAAGCAGCCCTCTCGGTCTTCAGAACGATGATCGATGAGCTGCACTCGGAGGCGCAGGAGCGGCCCATCGACCAAACCGTACGTCTGGTTCTGGATCGGACCGGATATCAGCACATGCTCGAATCGGATCCCAATCCGGAGGCTGAGGGACGACTCGGGAACTTGATGGAACTGCTGAATGCCTCGGCCGATGCTGCCGAGCGGGGCGAAACTTTGGCGGACTTCCTCGACCACGCAGCGCTTGTTTCCGACGCAGATAGCGTCGACAGCGGCGCGCAGGTATCGCTTCTTACGCTTCATAACGCGAAGGGCCTGGAGTTCCCGGTAGTCTTCCTCGCCGGGATGGAAGAGGGTCTTTTCCCCCACTCGCGATCGCTCGATTCCGAAGCTCAAATGGAAGAAGAGCGCCGCTTGTGCTACGTTGGCATGACAAGGGCTGAAAAGCGTTTGTTCTTGAGTTGGGCGAAGTTGCGCCGTCGTTTCGGTGGTGGCCAGCCTGAGCCGAGCATCCCGTCGCGGTTCTTGAGTGAGGTTCCGCGGACGCTGGTGGAACACAGCGGACGCGCGGGTAAGACCGCAAATCACGTCGATTTATACGCCGAGCGGTCGTACGTACGCGAAACCGCTAAGCGGAACATGTATACCGGGAAGACATACAACTCGGTTGAGAACATATCGAATTTCTTTGCCGAACGCGGCATGCCGGCTCCATCGGGGCTGCAGCGTCCGGTGAAACCGCAGGCGGCTGCGCAGCAGCCTGCCAAACCGGCAGTTCAAGCGCCGCAGAAGAAGAAATCCTTCGGCGCGGGTTCTACGGTGCAACATCCCAAGTATGGTCGCGGAACGATCCTGCGCCGGGAAGGCGAAGGGGACGACGCGAAGTTGACGATCAGCTTCCCGGGACACGGGCTGAAGAAGATTATCGAGAAATTTGCAGGAATCAGAGAAGAATGAATACGAAACACGTTGAAGACAGAGCAGAACGCAAGAAGCTGAAGCGCACCGCGCGCAAGGAAGCCGCTCCGGTAGCTCCGCGCGCCGCCGGCGAAGCCCGCGGATCGAACAAGAAAAAGGTCCAGAAGCTAGTCAAGGG
>DASQLD010000189.1:0-12290 GCA_035630195.1 Bryobacteraceae bacterium | reverse complement strand
TCCGACCAGAGTATTTCGTTTCTGGCACACAACCGGTGGAAATGTGCCGTCTCCACGGGGGCGGCGGAACGCAGGTGGCGGGCTGGGAAACCACGCCGGCCCCGTCTGCGGCCACCGCGGCTGCAGTCCCGGCCACGCCCCAAACTGCCGTTAGCGACCAGGGAAGACCGTATCGGGCGCAGGCGCCTCCCCCCAGCGTACCGATGGACACCCCACAATCAGGCGAGCCGCCGGCCCCCTCAGAAAAGACGAAAGAAAAAAAGGGTTTCTTTGGCAAGATCAAGGATATATTTAAGTAGTGACCGGGCCTCCCGGTCCAACGAACCGGGGGCTCCAGCAAGTTCAGTTAGGTAGGAGGCCGCATGGTTTCCAAGTCATTGGTAATGATCTTCGTGGCGACAACGGCCTGGGGCCAGACTCCGGGGACGCCGCTCGCCTTCCGGCAAGACAATAACCCTTCACCAGTTCAGAAACCCAATCCCACGTTAACTCCCGAGATGCGGGGCGACATTATGATGGCGCGCAAAATGTTCCGCGAAGCCGTCGATATGTACGCTTCGACCGGACAGGATACCGCAATCATCGCCAACAAGATGGGCATCGCGTACCACCAAATGACCGAACTCGACACGGCGCGAAAGTACTATCAGCGCGCCATCAAGCTCGATCCCAAATATAGCGAGGCCATCAACAATCTCGGCACGATATTCTATGCCAAGAAGAACTATCGAAAAGCCGTGAGCCAGTACAACAAAGCACTCAAGATCAAGCCGAGTTCGGCCTCAATTTACAGCAACCTCGGCACGGCGCAGTTTGCACGGAAGAAATACAAGCAAGCGCTGGAAGCCTATGACATAGCGTTGTCGATCGACCCAGAGGTGTTTGAGCATCGGGGGTCGCACGGCGTACTCCTGCAAGAACGCAGCGTCGAAGAACGCGCCAAGTTCCACTTTTATCTCGCCAAGACTTACGCCAAGGCCGGAGCCGTCGAACGCGCGTTGACGTATATTCGCAAGGCGCTCGAAGAGGGCTTTAAGGAACGGGATAAATTTCAAAACGAACCCGAGTTCGCCAAGATGAAGGAACTCCCGGAATTTCAGCAACTTATGGCCTCGGAGCCGCGTGTCCTGTAGGCAGCGCTCTGTTGGACTTGGATTAGTCATCGTTGCAAGCTTTTGGACGCCGTCCTGCGCGAAGAAATCCGGGCCCCTAGATCCCAAACTAGTCCTGGTTCCGTTTCAATACGTAGGTTCCGCGCCAGACGTCGCCTGGGTCGGCACGGCGCTCTCCGGCATCGTCGCGGTGCAGACTTCCGCGCTGTTTGCCTCTCACGTTCGTGATGCCCACCTCACCCGAGCTGCCCAGGTTATGGAGGGTTATGTAACTGGAACGTCGGGAGATTTCCGCGTCACTGCCACATTACGAAACGAACCCGAGCAGGTGACTGTCCGGACCTTCGAGGCGCGTGGGGCCAACGCGATTGAAGCCGCTACCGCGCTCTCGCGCCAGATAACCAACCAGCCGAAGGCCTACAGCACGAACAATCCAGAAGCGGTCCGCCTTTATTACTCAGGCAACATCGACGCCGCTATCGCTGCCGATCCAGGTTTTGGACCCGCGCACGTTTCACGGATCGAGGTACTTTTGCGAACCGGCAAGAAAGAAGAAATTCCGGACGCCTTAGCCGCCGCAAAGGCGGCCCGTCTCAGCGACCTGGATTCCGCGCGGTTGGAGACTATCACCGCCCCCACGGCGAAAGCCCGGACCGCCGCCTTGATGAAGCTGGCCCGGATTTCCTCATACGACATTCAGCTATGGCGGACCGCGTCCGACGCCGCTCAAACCAGCAAAGATCACGCAGACGCGGTCGGTGCGCTCAAAAAGGCCCTGGAAATCGACCCGCAAGACGCCTCGCTCTGGAATACACTCGCCTACGTGCAGACTTTTTCCGGAGACATCGAAGCCGGTAAACAAAGTATTGCCGAGTACCGCAAGCTGCAACCAAAGGATGCCAATGCACTCGACTCGCTCGCAGAAATTCACTACTATGAGGGCCGTTTCGGCGAAGCCGAGAAGTACTTTCTGGAATCCTTTGAGTTGAATAACACCCTCATCGGCGGAGGGAGCCTATACAGGGCTGCGCTCAGCCGGTTCCTTGCGGGAGATCGCGTCAAAGCCGATGAGCACTATAAGCGATACAGTGAGTTTCGCGCGCAACACAAAGACGCGCTCGTTCCCTTGCGCGACGCCATTTGGCTCTATACAACAGGCCGAAAAGAAGAGGCTCGCCGTAATGCCGGGCAACTTGATTCGGCGCCGGCCAAGTCGCAACTCTTGCTGTGGGATATGGCAGAGGCCAAAGGGAACCCGGCGCTCCTTGGCGCTCGCCCCGACCTGGAGGGGTGGCGCCTATTGCTGGAACGTCGTTATCCGGAAGCGATTAACTTCTGGACGAGGATTTATCAGAACTCCTCCGTCATCGCGGGTAACGAGGCGCGCATGGCGCTGGCCTGGGCGCTGACTAGCGCCGAACGCAAGCCTGAAGCTGCCCCGCTGATGAGCAAATGGGCATTGCCCCCGGCCGGTCCCGAGCCCGGATTATCCTCAGTAGCAGTGGCTAAGTTTATCGAATTGAAGGCTGGCGATCGTTGAAGATCGGCATCTTCGGCGGGACCTTCGATCCAATTCATAACGCGCACATCGCTGTCGCTCTCGCGGCCCGAGATACTCTGGCGCTCGACTTGGTTCTGGTGATTCCGGCTGCAAACCCGCCCCACAAAAGCGCGGCCGCAGCGCCCTTTACCCACCGTTACCAAATGGTGGAGCTTGCGTGTCAGCCCTTCGAGCGGTTGGAGCCTTCGCTCCTCGAGGCCGACGAAGAGCGCAGTTACTCCATCCGAACGATCGAGAAGGTGCGCGAAATCTTCGAACTCAGCGTCGAATTGTACTTCATCATTGGCGCGGATGCGTTCGCGGAGATCACTACCTGGCACCGGTGGGAAGATGTAGTTGCCAGTGTAACTTTCGCCGTCGTCACTCGGCCGTCATCAGATTATGACATTCCGAGCGGGGCCAAAGTCCGGGCGCTAACCGATGTGCTGATGCCGGTCTCGTCTTCCGAGATACGCGACGCACTCGCTCGGGGCGAGCAGCCGGAAGCCCTGCCTTGCGGCGTTTATTCCTACATTGTGGCTAATAATCTGTACAGCTGAAGCCGTAGTAGTTTAGTGACTACTAAGGAAATAAGCCGTGCCGGGTGCTATAATTACGGTTTCCATGGCGAAGGACAAGAAGATCATCCTCGTCAGCCCGCGAGGGTTTTGCGCGGGCGTTGTGCGAGCCATTGATGTAGTCAAGATCGCGCTCGATTTATATGGCGCTCCGATCTATGTGCGCAAAGAAATCGTCCATAACCGACACGTAGTAGACGAATTGCGGGCCGCCGGCGCGATATTCGTCGATGAATTGAGCGAAGCGCCCACAGGCGCGCGAGTCATCTTCAGCGCCCACGGTGTGGCACCGGTGGTTCGTCAGGAAGCTAAGCAGCGTCAACTCGATGTCATTGACGCCACGTGCCCGCTCGTAACGAAGGTCCACCTCGAAGCCATCAAGTTTGCCAAGCAGGGATACACAATTATCCTGATTGGCCACAGAGATCACGATGAGGTGATCGGAACCCTTGGCGAAGCTCCTGCATCTTCTGTGCTTGTAGAGACTGTCCAGGATGTGGAGCGGTTACAAGTCGACGACCCGGAGAAGACCTGCTTCCTGACCCAAACGACGCTGAGTCTCGATGAAACTAAAGAAATTGTTGAAGCGCTGCGCAAGAAATTTCCAGGAATAAAATCCCCGCCTGCGCAGGATATTTGTTACGCGACCGAAAACCGGCAACTAGGTGTAAAAGCCATTGCCCCGGAATCCGATCTTCTGCTGGTGGTTGGATCGAGAAACAGCTCAAACTCACGACGGCTGGTTGAAGTTTCCGAAAAAGCCGGTGTCCCCTCGTATCTGGTGGATGACCGCAACCAGATCAACCCGGAATGGCTGTTAAATGCAAATACAGTTGCAGTCACGGCCGGAGCTTCGGCTCCTGAGTATCTGGTCGAGGACTTGATCAACTTCCTCCGTGAAGATCACGGATTCGAGAGTATGGAAGAGGTAACTCTCAAAGACGAGGACGTAAGATTCTCGCTTCCGGTGGAACTTTCTCACCCCGCAAAGCTTCATACAATCGCCACACCTATCGCTAACCCCATCGCCAACATATGAGACCACAGCTTCAAACGGCTGACGCCTTGGTGGCTGGCGCCTTCCAGGCAACCCGGAGAGTGTCGGACGCCTTGTTGTCGCAACAAACCGAACAAGGGTACTGGTGGGCTTATCTGACAGCAGACACGACCCTCGAGTCAGACTATATTCTGCTGCAGCTTTGGCTCGATCCACCACAAAACGGCGTCTGGAAGCCAAAGAAACGCAATCTGATCGACAAAGCCGTACGCGGCATTCTGCGGCGGCAACTCGAAGACGGCGGCTTCAATATCTACGCGCAAGGCCCGGCGGAAGTCAGCGCAACTGTCAAGGCATATTTCGCGCTCAAGTTAGCCGGAGTCGATCCCGAGGATCCGCGCATGGTGAAGGCGCGGGACTGCATTCTGGCTCTGGGAGGCATCCAGGCTGCGAACAGCTACGTCAAGATCAACCTGAGTTTGTTCGGCCTCTACCCCCGCGAATTCTGTCCGTCGGTTCCCCCGGAGATGATGTTACTGCCCCACAACTTCATTTACCAGATGTCGTCGTGGACACGAGCAATCGTCATACCGCTTTCGATCATCCATGCGATGAATCCGATGCGACCCGTTCCCGCCGGATTCGACATCAAAGAGCTTTTCGTTGGTGGTGGGACGCGTTGGAGTTGGCTCAAAGATCGCGAGTTCATGACGTGGCGGAACGTCTTCCTCTCGCTCGATGCTGTCGCAAAATTCTGGGAAAAGTACGGGACTGCAGGCATTCGCAAGAAAGCCATCCTACGCGCCGAGCAGTGGATGCTGGAACGCACGAAATATTCGGACGGTCTGGGCGCGATTTATCCGTCGATGCAATACGCCATCATGGCGCTAGATGTGCTTGGCTACGCGCCGGATCATCCGGATCGTGTCGAGGCGCAGCGTCAATTTGATGCTCTGATGGTAGAGAGCGACGACGAGATCTTCTTCCAGCCATGCTTCTCGCCGGTCTGGGACACCGCGATTGCCGGTTATTCGCTGGGCGAGTCCGGTTGCGCCCCTCCCGAAGCTCTGCAGCGCATGGCAGACTGGCTCCTCACCAAAGAAGTTCGCCGCAAGGGCGATTGGTCGGTCAAACGTCCGAATGTCGAGCCCTCCGGTTGGTACTTCGAGTTCGCCAACGAGTTCTATCCCGACATCGACGACACGGCAATGGTGTTATTGAGTCTCCTGCACGGCCGCGCGAAGAATCCCGCCGCGCAGGAAGCCTGCGTCAAACGCGCCGTAAACTGGCTGATCGCGATGCAATCGAAGGATGGAGGTTGGGCCGCCTTTGACGTCGATAATGATTGGAAGCCCTTGAGCTATGTCCCGTTTGCGGATCACAATGCGATGCTCGATCCATCGTGTCCGGATATCACCGGCCGCGTGCTTGAGGCGCTCTGCAAGTACGGCGTATCCCCTGAGCACCCAGCCGTTCGCCGCGCCGTCGATTATTTGATACGCACGCAGGAGCAGGATGGGTCGTGGCACGGCCGCTGGGGTGTCAACTACGTCTACGGCACCTTCCTAGCATTGCGAGGATTGAAGGCCGCGGGCGTCAGCGATCGGGAGGCGTATGTGCTGCGGGCCGGGGAATGGCTCCGGTCCATTCAGAATCCTGACGGCGGTTGGGGTGAGAGTTGCGAATCCTATAACAATCACTGCCTGATGCCTGCCGCGAGCACCGCATCGCAAACTGCATGGGGTGTACTCGGACTTTTGGCAAGCGGCGATCAAACAAGTATCAGCCTCCAAAAAGGCGTCGAATGGCTGATCGAGAACCAGCGCGCCGACGGCACGTGGGAGGAAACGCTGTCAACGGGCACAGGCTTCCCGAAGGTTTTCTACCTCTCCTATCACCTGTATCGCAACAGTTTCCCACTTCTTGCTCTCTCAGGATTTTTGAAAGTAAAGACCCAGCCAGGGAATGGAGCCCGCGGCGGGTTGGCCCGCTCGGCGTAAGTGAAACCGGTTTTAGTGACTGGCGCGACGGGGTTCGTCGGCTGGCACGTCGCAAGATTGTTAGTAGAACGTGGCGAAAAAGTGCGCGTTTTAGTGCGGGATCCGAAACGGGTACGCGAATCGGATGCCGAAATAGTAACAGGAGATCTGACCGATCCCCTTTCCATCGAGAAGGCCGTCACCGGTTGCGGAGTTGTATATCACGTGGCTGCGGATTACCGGCTGTGGGTGAAGGATTCGACCGAACTTTACCGCTCGAATGTGGACGGCACGCGAAACATGCTGACCGCCGCAAGAAAGGCTCGTGTCGATCGTCTCATTTACACGAGCACCGTGGGCTGCATTGGAATCCCGAAAGATGGTATCGGGGATGAAGAAAATTCGGTGACTGAGCAAGACATGCAAGGCGTCTATAAACGGTCAAAGTATCTGGCCGAGCAAGTTGCGCTTGAGTTCGCTCGTGAGAAATTTCCGGTGGTGATCGTGAATCCCACAGCTCCAGTGGGGGACCATGACTGGAAGCCGACTCCGACAGGCAAGATCGTCGTCGATTTTGTTCGCGGAAAGATGCCGGCCTATGTGGATACCGGATTGAATGTGGTGGATGTAAGGGATGTTGCTGCAGGCCATCTGCTCGCGTGCGAACGCGGGAGGATTGGCGAGCGGTACATTCTTGGCGGGGAAAATCTGACCCTCTGCAAGATCTTTGAGAAACTGGAAGGGATCAGCGGACAGAAGGCTCCTAAAGTCCGTATACCGTATGGGGTCGCGTATGCGGCTGGTGTAGTAAGCACGGCTTGGGCTCGGATATCGGGCGTTGAGCCAAGGGCTCCGCTTGACGGGGTAAGAATGGCCCGCAAGAAGATGTGGGTCAGGCATGATAAGGCGGCCAGTGAACTGGGGTATGCTCCCGGCCCTGCGCCTGTGGCGTTGCAGCGAGCAGTGGAGTGGTTTCGTGCCAACGCTTACGTCTAAGGCGCGGACAATCCTTGTTGTGGCGGCCGAGAACTTCGAATTGAAGTACATCCCTGCCAAGCCTGCGAAGAATGGCCAGCAGTGGATCCTGGTCGCAAACGGACCGGGTCCGACTTTAGCGGGTGAAGCTGTGGACCGCATCACACAGCAAGTGGATGCGATTCTGAATGTCGGTTTGTGTGGAGCGCTCGTTCCCGAACTGGGAATCGGCGATATCGTCTTGGGGTCGTCCGTAAACGGTGTGACAATTGATGTCCCGAAAACTACGCGCAAGAGTGTAGTGGGCCCCCTTGCGTCCATCGACCGGGTAGCGCAAACGGTGGAAGAAAAGGCACAACTACGCGAGACCGGCGCCATCGCGGTGGAGATGGAAGCCGCCGCAGTGCTCGACAGGGCGCGCCGAAGGGATGTGCCGTTTTATTGCGTAAGAGCGGTTTCCGACACCGCTTTCGAGGGATTTGAGTTGGATTTGAATGCAACTCGAGACAAGGCAGGACGGTTTCGCGTAGGTCGAATTTTGGCTCAGGCGGCGTGCAAGCCGCTGAGCGGTGTGCCGGAGCTACTTCGATTGCGCCGGAATAGCGAACTGGCATCGAAGGCATTGGGGGAGTTTATTGGAAACTGCAGTTTCTGAGGTGGCAACCAAATCCGACCACGCTGTCCCGGCGGCAAATATACCGGCGACTATGAAGGCCGCGGTGTATGTCGGCAAACAGACCGTACGCATCGAAGAAGTCGATACGCCGCGCATCGAGCCGGGAGAGATCCTCGTCCGAGTCGAAGCGTGCGGCATCTGTCACACAGATCTGAAGAAGATCGAGTATGACCTACTCGCCGGCCCCAGAATCTTCGGTCACGAAACGGCGGGAACAGTGGTCGCCGCCGGCCAAGGTGTCACAGCGTATGAGCCTGGCGATCGTGTGGTTGCCTTTCATCACATCCCGTGCCTCGATTGCTTCTATTGCTATCGCAGACTCTACGCACAGTGTCCTGTCTATAAGAAAGTCGGCATAACAGCCGGCTACGAACCGGCCGGTGGCGGCTTCGGGCAGTACATCCGCGTGATGGACTGGATCGTTCAACGCGGTGTCGAGAGAATTCCGGACACTGTCAGTTTCGAAAGGGCCTCACTCGTCGAGCCGTTTAATACCTGCCACAAAGCCATTAACACCGCCGATCCGCAGCCCGGAGACGTAGTTGCAATTCTGGGGCAAGGACCCATTGGCTTGATGTTCACACTTCTCGCCAAGCGCGCCGGCGCGCGTGTGATCGCGACCGATACCATCGACACCCGGCTCGCTTTGTCGCGCAGTTTCGGCGCTGACATCTCGCTGGACGCCCGGTCGCAAGATCTGAGCGCGAGCGTAAAGAAGCTTTCCGATGGCAGAGGCGCTGACCTCGTCATCGTTGCTGTGTCCGCCCCTGGACTGGTAGAGCAGGCTGTTCGCTGCTCCCGTCCCGGAGCGAAGATCCTTTTGTTTTCGCAGACTTCCGACAAAGAAAGAGTCGAGGTTTCGGGGGCCGACATCTGTGTTAGTGAGCGCATGCTGTTCGGTTCGTATAGCGCCTCCGTGGATCTGCAAAAAGAATCGGCCCGCCTGGTTTTCGGACCGGAAATGCCGTTAGAGGATCTGATCTCGCATCGTCTGCCTCTGGACCAGATTGCGTCCGGGTTCCAACTGGCAAGAAATCCCGATGAGAGATCATTGAAGATAATTGTTCAGCCACAGAGGTGGACTTCGTGAAAACTGAGATGATGGCCGCCGTCCTCTACGGAAAGGAGCACCTGGAAGTAGAGCCCGTCGCGGTCCCGAAGATCGGTCGGGGAGACGTTCTAGTCCGCGTCCGGGCGGCGTTAACCTGCGGTACCGATGTAAAAGTATTTCGTCGGGGATACCATGCCCGGATGATTGTGCCGCCGGCGTTGTTCGGTCACGAGCTTGCCGGAGACGTTGTCGCGGTCGGTGAGGATGTAAAGGGATTTCGCGTTGGTCAACGCGTTGTTGCGGCGAATTCGGCGCCTTGCCTCGATTGCTATTACTGCAAACGCGGGCTCGAGAACCTTTGCGAGGATCTGCTGTTCAACAACGGCGCCTATGCCGAGTACATTCGTATTCCGGCGCGCATCGTTAAACGCAACATGTACGAGATACCGGCGAATGTCAGCTATCAGGATGCGGCTCTGATCGAACCGCTTGCTTGTGTGATGCGCGGTCTCGAAGAGACGCATGTTCGGCCGGGCGACCATGTCGCTGTAATCGGGCTCGGACCGATCGGCTTAATGTTTGTGCGCCTCGCGAAGATTTACGGAGCGCGGGTCATCGCTCTCGGCCGACGTCCCACTCAGCTTGACCGCGCGGCGCGTATGGGCGCCGAAGAGCTCTTGAACACGAGCACGGAAAAGAACGTCGTACAGTCCGTCAAAGATCTGACGAAGGGCCGCGGCGTAGACATCGCGATCGAAGCTGTCGGTAAACCCTCGACTTGGCAAATGGCTGTGAGCATGCTTCGTCGGGGTGGCACGGTCAACTTCTTCGGAGGCTGTCCGAACGACAGCCACGTGGCGCTCGACACGTCATTGCTGCACTACTCTGAGATCACCTGCAAAGCCAGCTTCCACCACACGCCGATGCATATTCGCAAAGGACTGGAAGCGGTCACACGCGGGGATATCACCGCTCGCGACTTCGTTAATCGCGAAGAGCCGCTGACGAATCTGCTTGAAGTGATGCGCCATCTCATGAGCCACAACGGCCACATGAAGACGGCCATCATTCCCTGATCAGGGCATAGGCCGCAGATGAACACAGATGAACGCCGATACGGCCAAAACAATTCGTTCGATCTGCGTTCATCTGTGTTCAGCTGCGGCCTGCAAGATTTTCCCGGGACAGGAATCTAGCGTGTGGCCTACCTTTCTCCGGAACTCTTCGTCAAAGATCAGGAAGCGCTGACTCGCGTCTGGACCCCTGAGGAATCTCTCGCATACACTCGCTGGCTCGCAACTTCTCATTACGAGAACTTTCATGTTGTCAGCTTTCTTCTTCCCAGGAAGTTGCATCAGGATTTCTACAACGTCTACTCGTTCTGCCGTTGGGCTGATGATCTAGGGGACGAAATCGGAGATAAGGCCGAGAGTTTGCGCCTTCTCGATTGGTGGCGCCGTGAACTCGACGGGATGTATGCCGGGGAGGCGCAACATCCTGTGTATGTCGCTCTCCTCTCGACAGTGCGAAAGCACGACCTCCCAATAGAGCCGTTCTCCGATCTGATTCACGCGTTCGTTCACGATCAGAAAGTCTCTCGCTATCCCGACTGGGCGGATGTTCTTGGGTATTGCCGGTATTCGGCGAATCCTGTGGGCCGTCTCGTGCTTTACCTCTGCGGCTATCGCGACATCGAGCGGCAGCGGCTGTCTGACGCGACCTGCACTGCTCTGCAGCTAGCGAACTTCTGGCAGGATGTCTCCGTCGACTTGAAAAAGGATAGAGTATACATTCCGCAATCGGTCATGGCATCGCACGGATATACCGACACCGATCTGTTCGAAGGAATCGAGGATGCGCGGTTCCAGGCGACCATGCGCGATGTCGTGGATCGTGCTCGTAATCTCTTCCTCGAGGGCTTGCCCCTGCCCGGCATGGTAGATCGCCGTCTGGCCGTCGATCTCGAGTTGTTCAGTCGGGGCGGACTGTTGGTGCTCGACAAGATCGAGCGCCAGGAGTATCGCGTTTTGCGGGCTCGTCCGTCTATCGGCAAATTGGAGAGAGTGGGACTGCTTCTGGGCACACTCGCTCGCGTGGCATTTGGCAAAGCCGCATGACACCGGTCGAGCATTCCTACAAGCACTGCCGCCGCGTCGCCCGAAGTCAAGCGAAAAACTTCTACTACTCATTTCTCCTGCTGTCGAAGCCTCAGCGTGATGCAATGTGCGCCGTCTACACGTTCATGCGCTATTGCGACGATTTGAGCGATGGACCTAACACGGCCTCCGCCGCTACCATGCGGCAATGGCGCAGTGAGTTGGATGCAGCGCTAAACGGTCAGTACGGGTCCAATCCATGCTGGCCGGCTTTCCACGATGCCGTCCGCCGCTACAACATTCCCCATCATTATTTCCACGAGATGATCGATGGTGTCAGCTCTGATCTGCAGCCGCGTGACATTCAGACTTTCGAGGAACTCTACAAGTACTGCTATCAGGTTGCGTCCGTCGTCGGCTTGACGATCATTCATATCTTCGAATACGAATCGCAGCACGCCCTGCTTCTGGCGGAAAAATGCGGCGTCGCCTTCCAACTGACGAACATCATTCGAGACGTCAAAGAGGACCAGGAGAAAGGTCGCATCTATATCCCGAAGGAAGATCGCGATCGCTATCCCGAACTCACCAAGCTTCTTTCCATTCAAGCCGGTCGTGCGCGCCGTTATTACGATGAATCCCGTCCACTGCTCGACCTTGTGCATCCGCGCAGCCGTCGTTCGCTTTGGGCGTTGATCGAGATCTACAGTACCTTGCTCGATCGAATCGTGCAATCTGGCTACGACGTAGTGTCACGGCGGATCAGATTGTCCGGCGTCGAGAAGGTGGGAATCATCCTGCGGGCCCTTTTTCGTTAGGCGGATTTGTGGTAGTTTCAGTTCACCCGGCGGGACTTGCCAGGTGCTGTATGCGTGTCTGTCATCTTCCTGAAAACTTAATTCGCTATCGTTACAGAATCTTTTGGATCGCAAAGGAGCAGGTATGTTGAAGCTTACTTCGTCCCTTGTCCTACTGTGCTTTGTGTCGTTTTCCCTCCGAGCGCAGTTTGAAACCGCCACTCTCACAGGAGTGGTTTCCGATCCCGTCGGCGCCGTGATCGCCAGCGCAGCAATAAAGGTACTCAATGAAGCAACAAATATCGAGGTTGCGATAACAACGGACGAAAATGGCCGCTTCACAGTGCCGGGTCTACGCCCCGGAACGTATCAACTCAGCGCCTCGGCTCCAGGCTTCAAACAATTTGTCTCGACTGGCTTGGTGCTGCAGGTCAATCAGTCGGCGCGGCTCGACGTACAGCTCACCGTGGGCGAAGTATCTGAACGGAT
>DASQLD010000188.1:0-23306 GCA_035630195.1 Bryobacteraceae bacterium | reverse complement strand
CCCGGACGGCGTGGCACACGCACCCACTCGGGCAAAAACTCATTGTGACTGCAGGCGTCGGATGGGTGCAGCAACAGAGCGGACCGGTTGAGGAGATCCGCGAAGGCGACGTCGTCCTGATCCCTCCCGGCGCCAAGCACTGGCACGGCGCGACAGCTACGACCCGCATGACGCACATCGCCATTCAAGAGCAGTTGGACGGGAAGGTCGTCGAGTGGATGGAAAAGGTAAGCGACGGTCAATACCGTCGGCATGAGTCACTAAAGTAGGAAACCAGAGGAGAGCAGAATGCTAGGAACTGTACTGTACGGGCCGGGCGACGTTCGGTTCGAAGATCGTGAGGAGCCCAGGATCATCGAGCCTACGGACGCGATCATCCGGCTGCCTGCGACGTGCGTCTGCGGATCGGACCTGTGGCCTTACCGCGGACTGCAGCCACTGAGCGGCCCGACACCGATGGGACACGAGTACTGCGGTTTCGTTGAAGAGGTCGGCAGTGCCGTCAGATCCGTCAAACCGGGACAATTTGTAGTCGGCTCGTTCGCAACATCGGACAACACTTGTCCTCATTGTCAGTTCGGCTACCACTCGTCGTGCATGCGTCGTGAGTTCATGCTGCGTGCCCAGGCGCCCTATTTGCGCGTACCGTTGGCGGACGGGACACTGGTGCCGACACCTGGCATACCCTCCGATGATCTGGTGCCGAGCCTGCTGGCGACATCCGATGTGCTGGGCACAGGCTGGTTCGCGGCGGATGCAGCGAATGTGAAACCCGGCGGAACAGTCGCAGTGGTAGGCGACGGAGCTGTGGGTCTTCTCGGAGTACTCTCCGCAAAGCTGATGGGCGCGGAGCGGATCATCGTAATGAGCCGGCACGCGTCGCGGCAGAAGCTCGCTCTCGAGTTCGGCGCCACTGATATCGTGACCGAGCGGGGCGAGGACGGAGTGGCGCGTATCAAGGAACTGACGAAAGGCGTCGGCGCGGATTCCGTGCTCGAGTGTGTGGGCTCGCAGCAGGCAATGATGCAAGCGATTCAGGCGACCAGACCTGGCGGGTCGGTGGGCTACGTGGGTGTGCCGCATGAGATGAACCTTGATGGCGCACAATTGTTCTTCACTCACGTTCGGCTCCACGGCGGACCCGCGCCGGTACGCCGCTACTTGCCTCATCTGATCGAGCTCGTGCTCGACGGCAAGATCAATCCCGGAAAAGTCTTCGACCTGGAGCTGCCGCTGTCCCAGGTTGCTGAGGCATACAAGGCCATGGACGAGCGCCGCGCGATCAAGGCGCTGTTGCGCCCCTGAAACCGTAATAGATGACGGCTGTGCTTCCTGGGAAGTGAACATGAGAGAGAAGAAACACGTGCTGACCCTTGCCGCATTGATGCTGGCGTTGTTTCTGCTAAACGCGTGCAGACGTTCCTCTTCCGAAGACACGCCTCACCGAGTTGTCCGTATCGCGGAACTGGAGATCGATCCAGCGCAGCTTGAAAGCTATAAAGTCTTGCTTCGAGAAGAAATCGAGAGCTCGATTCGCGTGGAACCGGGGGTCCTGACGCTATATGCCGTGTCGCTCAAGGATAATCCTGCCCAAATTAGGATTTTTGAGACGTATGCGGACGTAGCTGCCTACAATTCCCACCTGCAAACTCCTCATTTCCAGAAGTACAAGACGGGGACGCAGGGCATGGTCAAATCGCTCAGGCTTATCGAGACGGACCCGATTCTGCTGGGCGTCCAGCGGCGTTGACAGGGCGAACCGAACAGGGGGACAAATGAAATTGGTTGTTGCAGAAATCACGTTGCTGGCCATTCCGCTCGCTACCTTCGCCCGGAGTGGGGAGGAGCGAAGGAAGCGCCAAAGTGAAGGAGGCTGGCCGTGCCTTCTATCTTTTCCACGCCTACGCGCAAACGTCCACTGGCGCGGAGAGGAGCAAGCAAATCAAAATCACAATCGGTTCTAAAACTATCACTTCACTGCAGCACGCGAAGACAATGCCACAGCGCGTGCATTCAGAGCCCTGTTGCCGATGACGATCAGCATGACTGAGCTGAACGGAAACGAGAAGTATTTCCGGGTTTCAGACAATCTGCCGGTAAACGCATCCAATTCCGGAACGATCCAGATCGGGGATCTGATGATCTACGGCTTTAGGACGCTGGTACTTTTCTAAAAGAGCTTACCGACCTCGTACGAATATACACGGCGGGTCGAATCAACGATACGAAGGGGCTTGCTGCGGCGGTTGATTCCGGAAGCGTCAAGGTCACCCTTGAGCAGGAGTAACCATGAAAATGAAGAACGTGTTGGATTTTAGCGGCAAGATGCGCAAGCAGAAGCAAAGCGTTCGCTCGGCGATGCCGCCGGCCTTGGACGACGACGATCTATTCACTTTGCGATAGAGCCTGTAGAGGCCGGTTCTCGTCCATTGAGAACCTAGCCGACGCTCCCAGCGGTCCGCCCGAACCCATTTACCGTAATCACCGTTTCACCGGTGCTACCGTTGACACGCCCCTCGCTCCCACCGCGGCTGCTGGGCCTGCTCCAACGCCGGACAACTGGCGAAAACCACGCCGACGAAAGACTCGGCAAATCAAGGCCAGTTGCTCAATGTGCCTGGGCTGCGGAAGGAAACTTGCCCGATCATAGCCAAGTAAACTCCGAATGCAAATGGCTCGATGCGCGGGTGTCCACAACTGTCAACCTCAGTGTCAGCACTGACGCCTACAAAAGTGGATGCCGGATTAGCATCAGATCAATTTCCGGCCTGGCAGCTTGATCTATCAGCAGTTGCTTTCCATCGGGCGAGATGCTCAGAGCTGCACCGAACGGCAGATCCACCAGTTCGACCACTGGTCGTGTGCGTCCAGTCGCAAAGCTGAAAAAGAGCACATACTGCGTCCCGTCATACGCTCCATTCCGGAAGTACAGACCCTCGGCCGTGACCGCGAATCCGTAGGCGGTGGGATGTACTGTGCGTACCACTTCGATCTCTTGCCCTCCGCTCGCACGCACTTTCCAGATTGCGCCACCCTGTTCCGCGACATAGTATACGGTCTTTCCATCGGTAGACTCGGCCGGTCGAAGGCCGCCGCTTGTCGTCAGTTGATCGGGATCGCCGCCGGCAGCCGGCATTTTCCATACCTGCCTCCGGCCCGAACGAGGGCTATTGAAGTAGATCCAGCGCCCGTCGCGTGAATAACTTGGCATCGACTCATCGAATGGAGTCGTCGTCAGCCTTCGAATCTTACCCTGTTCCGTGTCGGAGACGAACAGCTCCGATTGATCCCTGAGCGCCACCTGGAAAACGAGCCGTTGTCCGTCCGGCGACCACGCAGGAGGACCAATACCACTGCTCTCGAACGACGTGAGGCGCTTCGGATTGGAACCGTTGGCTTCAGCGATCCACAACTCTGCAAATCCAGACCGATACGTAACAAACGCGATCCGCTTCCCATCGGGTGAGTAGCGGGCGCCCAGATCCGCCCGCGAGGACGACAAAAACGGCTCGGCCTGCGTGGGCTTCTCCCCGACAGGCGGAATCCTCGCACGCCAAATGTTGATCTCCAGCAGCCAGCGTGAATAGACAAGTGAATCTCTGAGACTCAACTCGAAGACGCTACCGTCGAATGGCAGTGTCGTCACGCGGGGCCGATTCTGTGCCTCCGCGATGAGACGCAACTCCCGTGCGGATCGTGCCAGGGTCCCTGGGCTGAACACGTATAGCAGGCTTTGAGAGTCCTTCGTCCAGGCGGGGCTGAACGACCATCTGCCGTCGTTCGTCAGCCTCACGGGCTCGGCCATCGATCGGGCATCGGAATCAAGCGCGAGCAAGTGAATTTCGCTATTCGAGTATCCCTGGAGTCGGCAAAACGCGAGCTTCGTTCCATCGGGAGAAAACGAGGGCATATGGTCGCCGTGCGAGTGAACAGCAGGCCGGGTGAGCCTCCGTTTCTCTCCCGTCGGCGAAAACAGATGAATCGCCTCCACCGCCGCGCCGGGCTCACGATGCGAAGCTGCAATCCATTTCCCGTCCGGCGACCACGACAGGGCGGATATACGCATGCCATTCGGAAAATCTCTCAAGTCGAAATTTCGCAGCTCGGCTATTGTGCGCTCCGGTCCTCCTGACTCCGGAATGATCATGAGATGCGCCTTATCGATCTCAAACCGGCGCAGAAAGGCGAGCGACTTGCCATCGGGAGACCAGCACGGACTTAGGTCCGGGTCAGGATGGCTGGTAAGTCTGACAGGCGCCACCGAGCCGGGCGACACGACATAGACATCGCGATTATCCTGTTTCTCGCCATCCCAAGTGAAGGCCACGCGATCGTCGACGGGCGAGACGGCAGGGCTCAACTCCATGCCGCGAAATGCAGTCAGCGGGACAGCCTTCAAGAGTTGCACGCCACGGTTGTCTCTGCTCACCGCTGGAACGGCGGGCCGATTGACAATTAGGACGGCAGCTGTCGTAACGGCGACAATCATACTCAGGGCCAGGAGAACGCGCTTGTTTGAGCGCAGCCGTGGAGCGGTGACCTTCTGGTTAGGATTACCGGACGGGGGTTCCGGCACTGAATCGGGCACGTTCGCTGCGGATCGAACCACGACTGGCGCGCTCCAGCGGTATCCGTGCCGTGGAACCGTTTCGATCCAGGTGCCAGCCTCCTGACCGAGGGCCTTGCGCAAGACCGATACCTGAAAGGCAAGGTTCCCCTCCTCCACCTGGGTGCCAGGCCAGAGCAATTCGAGCAGTTCCGACTTACTAAGTGCCCGGCCAGGGTTCGCCACCAGCACTTGTAGCAGATCCAGGCTTTTGGGCGAAAGATTAACTGAGGTCCCCTCCTTGGTGAGACGACGCGCCGACGTATCTAACTGGAACTTCCCAAATTCGTAGACTGTCAACGCTTTAGCCACCCTTGTGCGTTTCGGATATCGCCTCTAAGGGAAATCTCACTCGATTCTCATCGTGCTCAAAGGACGCCCAAGCCGGCTGCAGCTAGTTTCGATTGCATGCGATCGACCCCATCACATCATTCCACTTGCAAGCGGCCAGCGGGAAAATGTCTGGATCTGTGCCGGCTTCTGGTCGGCTTACTGATCGGTTTGCCTTATCACGCCCTGTGTCAACCGGCGAACTCGTACGTCCCGATCAGTGTCGAAGCGTCCTCTTCCGGAACTGGGGTCCACCATAAGAAAATCACCGACTTCTGCGCCGGTCGGGTTGAGAGCAGCCACCGGGAATTAGCGTTCGTCCGTGCCGGACGCTACGGGGAAGCCCGCCCGGGACTAGAACGGGCGATCGCTGTCGCCGAACAAACCAAATCTACGGACACCGCCGCTTTGGGCTGCCTGATAACCGCGATCGGGTTCGTCGACATCGAGCTGGGACGGCCACAAGAGGCCGCGGACTGGTACCGCCGTGCCCTGCAGCTTGCTCCCTTACCCGACGATTTGCAAGCGCTGTTGACCAATAATCTCGCAAACGCCTACTTGGACTCGTTACAGCTCGACCGAGCGGAAGAAACCGCGCGCCGGGCAATCCGGCTTTACGAGCGGGCCTTCGGCACGGCCAGCTCGGAGCTGGTCTTTCCGCAGCTACTGCTCGCGTCCGTCTATGCTCGACGCGGCGAATACGCGGTGGCCGAGCCGGTGTACCGCCGCGTGCTGCACTCGTCCGAGCGCAGTTGGAGCGCATCTTCTTACGAGGCCACTCACGCCGCAAACGTTCTCGCTTCCCTCTATCTGGCACAGGGTCGTCACGAGCTTGCCCGTGAGCTGTTCGCACGGGCGCTTGTCGGACTGCGAACGCCCACGGTTGGAACGAAAGATGAGGTCGCAGTAGTTCAAGCGGCTTTGGCGGCAACGTGTGCTGCCGGCGGGCGGCTACGGGAGGCCGAAGTCTATGTTCAGCAGGCATTGGCTGCGGTACAGGAGCTGGGAGAGGAAAGCCGTTTGATGCCGGAGATTCTGGACCGCACCGTCATCGCGCTCTTCTATCTGAAGCAGTACGAGCGCGCGTGGCAGGTGTTCGATCGGGCGACGAGGCTGATCGAGGTTCATCAGGGTTCGGAAGCCCATATGGTCCGCTTCGACGCGTATTCGCGGCTGGCGCGGGCGGTTAAAGACAAGCTATGGGCCAAACAGATCGAAGCGAGACGGAAGGCATTCAACTCGAAAGGTTGAAGGAGGGTATATGGAGAACAGGGACAACTCGAGAAGAACCTTGCTGAAGGGCGGGAGTGCGTGGTTCGGGCTTACGGTGCTGAGGATGGCTGGACCGGAAAGGATTCTGGGACAGCAGGATGCTGAAGTCATCCCCTGGCTCGACGAGCCGCCGCCGAATCCGGTACCACAAATCACAGGCAACCTGTTGCGCTGGGAAACTCTTGACTCACGACTGACGCCTGCAGACAAGTTTTTCTACGTGCAGCACTACGGCATACCGGACGGTTTGAATGACTCCACATGGCACGTTGATCTCCACGGTCTGGTGGCCCGCCCCAGATCACTGACGATTGCTGACTTGAAAGCGAGGGATCATCATGAAGTGGAATATACCCTGGAATGCTCCGGGAACAACGGCATCGACGGGGGCTTCTTCATTGGCGGCATTGGAAACGCCCGATGGGGAGGGACACGATTGGCGCCCTTACTCGAAAGTGCGGGCATCCTCGACCAAGGAACGGAGGTTGTGTTCTGGGGCGCAGACGGCGGCCGTGAGATCATTCGCGACAACACCGGCGTAGTGAGCGGCGGACGGACAGGAGTTGTTGAGCCTGATACCGGTGGGTCGCAAGACCTGACCGTCACGGAGACTTTTGCTCGAAGCATGTCGATGCGAGAGGCGATGGGTCGTGACAACCTCCTCTGTTACGAGATGAACGGCCAATCGCTACCTCGCGAGCACGGATTCCCGGTCCGGCTAATCGCCCCCGGGTGGTACGGTGTGGCCAACGTGAAGTGGCTGACCCGGATCGAGGTGATCGATCACCGGTTCGCTGGCAAGTTCATGGCTAGAGACTACGTGACCGTCCGTGAAGAACAACGAAACGGTCAGACGGTCTGGACCTTCACGACGGTGGGCCGCGCCCGCCTCAAATCGGCGCCGGCCAAAGTTACGCGTCAACAGAATCGATACATGGTCCACGGGGCCGCCTGGGGAGCTCCGATCGCCTCCGTACAAGTTCAGGTCGACGACGGCCCGTGGATGGAGGCGACCCTTGATGATCCTCCTGAGACGCGGCGGTCTCGCGGCTACACGTGGAGGCTTTGGCGATTGAACTGGGATCAGCCGAGTTCAGCAGTGCATACCATCCGCTCACGAGCAATCGATATCGACGGTAACGTTCAACCAACACGGGACGATGCCACGTTCGCCTCCAGGCGGACCTTCTGGGAAGCAAATGCGCAGATAGCACGCACGGTGCGTATTCCGTGACTCGGATCATGCAACCGGAGACGCGTGCGTTCATGTTCGGCAGAACTAAGCTTTGTCGTAGAGATCCCTGGTTGTGTCCTCATGTAAGTTGGACTTCCGAGAACCTTCCCCGAATCGGCATGAGCCGCCAGTTGCTCCAGGCAGTGATGAGACGCTTTTCCAAACCTGACACTGTAGAACCATTGGCGGTGCACTCCGATGGTGAGACAGTCGGCCTATTAGACACTTACCGTTACTGAATATTTCTGGACAAGTTCAACCGTCGGCATGAGAATCGAAGACGGCTGGGGAAGCAGAGACGAGCTCCGCTGGAGAGCGCCTCGTTGAGGAATACTCAGCGGAGACTCACTTCGGTGATCGGCCGGGGATCTCCTTGATCCTCGGCTCTCTTCAAGCAGGAAGATCATCGGGGTAGATCTCCTCATGCTTTCTAAAACTCCAATCGGGCGGCCGGAGCGAGGCGCCCTCTGATGGCTTGCCCGAAAGCCGCCGGGGAAACGTAGCCTAGCGCGGAATGCAGGCGCTGACGGTTGTAGTAGTCGTCCATAAACGCGCCACTATGAATGCGGAGATCGTCGATGTCCCGATACTCATGGCAGTAGATCTCCTCCTGCTTCAACGTCTTGAGGAAGCTTTCGCATCTGGCGTTGGCATACGGATTTCCATCTCGGCTCATACTGCAGGTCGCGCCGTGCGCCTGCAGTAGTTTGGTGTAATCATGGGACGCATATTGAAGGCAGCAAACGCGCGTTCGGCGACTTCTACCGCAGCCTGCGGTCCAAACTTCCGGCGCCAAGGAAATCACGGCGGCCGAACACAAACTAGCTCCGATCATCTTCGACCTGATCTCGCACCACCGGAGTTCGCCAGGAGACGAACTCCATGTATCAATGGAAATTAAGGGTTACGCGCTCATCACCCTTCTACCTTGGAACTTAGAACCCAGCACCCGCAACGTGCGGAGCGAGTCCTTTGCTAGGTTCCTTAAGTGAAAGAAGCTGCACGTCGGGAGAGGGCGTGGGAACCCATGTTCGAGGAACGCAGCCAAGGAATGCCCGCCGTCAAGCTTTATCGTTCTAGACATTTCTGGCTTGATGTCCCGGCCCAACGGTACTTGAATGGGAAGGACAGAGTTCGACGCGCCGTGATTTTGGTGCTCGGCTGTGCAGATTGCGATCGGGGGTGGTGCTGCCATACCGGTGCTGCCGGTAGACGGGTCGGGTTGATCACGTCGCGTCGTAGACTGGTTGCGGTCGACGAAGTGAGTGATGCGGACGATTGCGGGTGTTCTCGAGTCGAGGTTGTAATTGTTGTGGATTTGTCCGCTGCGTTCTGTGAAGACCGTACCTACCGGTAGTGCTTGCAGGCAGTTCGACCCGGCTGCGTGGGACCAGACGGTACCCTGCGCGACGACGGCGATGTGGGGTGGTCATGCCAGCCGCTTTGAGACGGCCGGCCGCTGACGGCATCGGCCGCGGCGAATTCGGTTGTGCCCTGTATCAAGTCCAAACCCCAGTTTTCAGCTGACGATTGAATGAGCAGCGTGAATAAAGGGTTGTCATTCCACTGGTGAGCGTTCACGTTCCAGGTGATTTTCCCTCGGAACGTCTGGGATGTAAATCCGAATGGCGGAGTCGCTCGCAGAATCGCCGCGTAGAGAAAAAGCAGCGAACTTACGACGGACCACCGCATCAGGCCGGCAATTGGGTTATGCAACATGTGGACAGCTTGCACCGGGGATGCGATCAGAGTCCTTCAGAACTGCTTAAAGAATAATGAAGAAGTTCTCAATGACATCTCCTGTTGACGGCAAACGCAGTGAAACCATTCAGGTAGGTGTGATCGGTTGCATGGCGTCACTCATGAATCCCTGTTACAGATTCGGCCCATATCGGCTAGATATCGCGGATCGACTGCTTTACAGGGGCGCCGAGGTGGTGCCACTACCTCCGAAAGTGTTCGATACCCTTCTGATTTTCGTCACCAGCCAGGGACGGGTTCTCACGAAGGAAGAATTGCTGAAACAGCTTTGGCCGGATAGCTTCGTCGAAGAAGGTACGCTGACACAGTACATCTCCCTATTGCGAAAAGCTTTGGCGGATAACGGGCAATGGGTGGAGAATCTGCCGCGGCGGGGATACCGATTCAAACCCGCGGTAGAGGAGTGCATGGATGGCGGGATCGACGAAGCTCCCGCGCAGAAGACAGTCGTGGGGCGACTGGCTCGTCCGAGACGGACTATTGTCTTCGTCGGCATCCTGACCGTCGTGGCGATTGTGCTCGTGGTGAGTTGGCGCATGCATTCAAACACGGGACCGATCCGGACGATTGCGGTGCTGCCTTTTGTCAATCTGAGCGGCAACTCGGGATTAGACTACATCAGCGATGGGCTGACGGACGAGTTGACGAACGCCCTCACGCGCCTGCAGGGCGTAGATGTGGCGGCGCGGACCTCCGCTTTCCAGTTCCGCGGCAAGAACGAGGATGTGCGAGAGATTGGACGGAAGCTGAATGTTGCAGGCATTCTCGAAGGAAGCCTGAGGTTAGAGCAGAGTCGAATGAGGGTGGCAGCCCAGCTCGTCGATACCCGGTCCGGGTATCAGGTTTGGTCGGATACTTTCGGGGGGTCTATTGATGACCTGCTCAGTATTCAGCAGCGTATCGCCAGCGCGGCGGCTCGGGCGTTGAATCGTAACTTCACTCTGCCCGCGTCCTCTCATGGGCGCGAGGTGTTCTTGACGTATCTCGAGGGCCGCTACTTTCTCGCCAGGGGGCGTCCGGAGACATTTCGCAAGGCTGCAGACCTGTTCAAGGCCGCGATATCGCGGGACCCGAATTATGCGCCCGCCCACAGTGGTCTGGCCGATACCTACTACCGTTGGGCGCTCTGGGAGAACTTCCCGCCGCGCGAGGCGTTTGCGATAGCCCGGCGGGCAGCCGAACAGGCATTGCAACTGGATAGCACTCTCTCTGAGGCGCATGCGTCCCTTGCGAACGTCGCGTTTCAATACGACTGGGACTTCTCGGTTGCTGAGCGTGAGTTCCGGAAGTCCATTGAACTCAATCCCCGGCGCGCGGATACCTGGCATTGGTATTCTCATTTGCTAATGGCCATGGGACGAGTCGCAGACTCGATCCAGTCAAGCAAGAAAGCCATCGAACTGGAGCCTTTCGACTTGCCTTCGCAAAACCACCTCGGGTGGTGCTACTACTTTGCAGGAGATTATGATCGTGCGATCGAGCAACATACGCGAGTCCTCGAGTTGGATCCTGTTCATGGGCAGACCAGATTACTGCTTGGCCGAGCCATGCTCCAGAAGGGCATGCATCGCGAGGCCTTGGAGCAGCTTCGTCGGAACTTGGAATTGTCACCGGAAAGTCCGGAGCGACTCGCCGCAGTAGCGCAGGCCTATGCCATGGCGGGTGACCGCGAGAGCGCCTATATGATTCTCGAACGCTTACTGGCTTTGGGGAAACAGAAGTACGTATCAGCCTATTCCGTTGCAACCATTCATGCGGCGCTCGGCTCCAAGGCCGAAGCGCTTGCGTTTCTCGAGAAGGCAGCCGAAGAACGGTCCAGTCGGATCGTGGAGATCCAGGCCGAGCCCGTGTTCCGTCGCCTGAAGGACGAGCCCGCATTTCGCGCAATTATTCGTCAGATTGGACTGTAATTAGTAACAGAACAGACGGCGGTGGTTCATGAGAAACTTGCGAGTGATGACAATAGTCGCACCCGTAATAGCGATTTTGTTTTTAACGACCTCGCTTTTTGCCCAGGCCCAGCAGGCTGACGGCATTGCCGCGGCATGGGATGTGAAAAACAAGATGGTAGCGATGGCTGCTGATGTCGGCCGGATTGAGGATCTTCTGCGTCGGGTCAGACCCGCCGAGTGGATCGCAAAGGGGGCTCCCGATGCTTATTTACGGCAACTCGAGTCCTCACAGACAAGCATGCAGTTACTCATCGAGGCGACGGAAAAGCTTGCTAAAGATCCGGAGAGGCTGTCAGTGGCTCTGGACGCTTTGTTCCGGATGGATAACATGGACCTGTTCCTACAGTCGCTGCAGCAAGGTGTGCGACGTTACCAGGGTCCTTCCCTGGCAGATGACATTGTCCGATTTATGGGCGACAATGCCCGGCATCGGGACATGCTGCGACAGCACAGTGTTGAACTCGCGGCAACGCGGGAAGTCGAATTGAAAACCATTAACACCGAAGCGCAGCGCTGCCGGATGGAATTAGCGCGAAAGAACGAGCCCGAAACGCAGGCGCCCCCGCCACCGCCGGTGCGAAGGAGAAAAGCTAAGTGACCGAAGCCCAGGTTTTTGTTTGCAGCATATGCGGCCAGGAATCACGAGACATTTGTGTCGCGTGTACCAAGGATTGCTGCGAAAACCATCGATGTCTGAAGTGTTCGTGTTGTAGCGATTGCTGTTTATGCGAAATGACGCGCTCGGTGAACTGATGGCATCATAAGTATTTCTAATCCTCGGACCCTCTTGCATTTACGCCGCTTGTAGGTTACATTCAAGACGTGGCAGGCATTCAGAACAGCTTTGGCGGTCGCCGGACACTCGTCCAGGCTGAGACCCCTGTTCTGTCTGTAGTACTCGTAGGGATTATTGTCGGGGTCATCGTAACGGGCCCCGCCTGAGTGAGCCGCTAAACAAGAAATAGCAGGCCACCGGCGGGGAGAACCCGAAACGGTGGCCTTTTTCGTTTATTAAGTCTGTTTAAAGTTCCGTTTAAAGTAAGGAGTCGCCTCCAGAATGTCGAATTTAATGACTGGCGCCAAAATGTTGCTGGAATGCCTCTCGCGCGAAGGCGTCGAGGTTATGTTTGGCTACCCAGGTGGAGTTACTCTCCCCTTTTATGACGCGCTGTATGACAACCCGCTCCGGCACGTCCTGGTGCGTCACGAAGAGAATGCCGCGTTCGCAGCTTCCGGCTATGCGAAAGCGACCGGCAAGATCGGCGTATGCTGCGCGACTTCCGGTCCGGGCGCGACGAACCTGGTAACCGGCTTGGTTGACGCCATGATGGACTCGGCCCCGATCGTTGCGCTGACGGGCCAAGTGACATCGAGTCTGATCGGCAGCGACGCTTTCCAGGAGGCCGATACTTTCGGGATCACCCGCTCGGCCACGAAGCACAACTATATGGTGCGCAATCTTGCCGAGCTGCCGCAGATCATCCACGAAGCGTTTTACCTTGCGGGTTCCGGCCGTCCCGGCCCCGTGCTCGTCGATATCCCCAAGGATGTCTTCATGGCGCGCGGCCAGTATGAGCCCGTGACCGAGATTCATTTGCCCGGCTACAAAGTCTTCACCGAGGGCCACAGCGGTCAGATTCGGCGTGCAGCGCAGATGTTCTGGGAAGCCGAGCGCCCGCTGGTTTACGCCGGCGGAGGCATCCTTTTAGGTAAGGCGCACAAGGAGCTTCGCGAGTTCGTTGAAATCACCGACTCGCCAGCAGTCTGCACGTTGATGGGCTTGGGCGGCCTACCGGGATCGCATCCAAATTTCATCAGCATGCCGGGCATGCATGGCAGCTATGCCGCGAACATGGCGATGTACAACAATGATTTGCTCATCGCTCTTGGTGTGCGTTTCGACGATCGCGTGACTGGAAGGCTGGCGGCTTTTGCGCCGCATGCTCGCGTAATTCACGTCGACATCGATCCAGCCGAGATCGGTAAGAATCGACATGCGGATATCCCGATTGTTGGCGATTTGAAGCGCGTCCTCCAGAAGCTGAATCGGGTACTTACCGAATTAAAACCGGAGGCCGAAGCCAAGAAGTCGGACGCTCGCAAGACATGGTGGCGGCAGATTCGCGACTGGAAGGAAGAGCATCCGTTTGATTCCCCGCGCTCGGAATCGGAAATCAAACCCCAACACTTGATGGCTGAGATCGACCGGATCTCTGGCGGCAAGGCAATCGTCACCAGCGACGTGGGTCAGCACCAGATGTGGGCAGCGCAGTACATCCGCTTCGATGAGCCTGGGCAGTGGATCAACTCCGGCGGGCTGGGTTCGATGGGTTACGGTCTTCCGTCGGCCATTGGCGCACAGTTTGGCCGTCCCGATAAGCTCGTGTTTGCGATCGCCGGTGACGGCGGGTTCCAGATGTCACTGCCGGAACTTGCGACCATCGTCAGCCAAGGCTTACCGATCAAGATCATCGTAATGAACAACGGCTACCTCGGCATGGTTCGCCAGTGGCAGGAGCTGTTCTATAACAATCGCCTCAGCTCAGTGACTCTCGACACATTCCCGCAAGTTGAGTTGCTTGCAGCGGCTTATGGCTTCAAAGGACGCACCGTCGAGAATCCGAGCGAGCTTACCGAAGCGCTCGAAACAGCGGTTGCCGAACCGGGTCCGTACCTGCTCAACATCAAGGTCACACCCTTTGAAAATGTTTACCCGATGGTGCCGGCTGGCGGCGCGATCAATGAGATGGTGCTCGGCCCGCCACAACCCGTCGCCGTTGGAGATTAACGAATATGCTGCAGATTTTATCGATCCTGATGGAGAACAAGCCCGGCGCCCTCATGCGCGTGACCGGCCTGTTTGCTCAGCGCAACTACAATATCGAAAGCCTCACGGTCGCGCGCACGCTCGATCCGACGCTTTCACGCATGACGATCGTCGCCGATGTGGATCCCAAGATCCGGGCGCAGGTCATCAAGCAGATCAACAAACTCGTCAATGTCCTTCAGGCAACCGACCTGACGGATGAGCCATCCGTAGCGCGCGAAATCGTGCTGTTGCGCATCCGCTCCAGCATGGAGAATCGGACCGCCATCCTGAAGGAATCGGAGATCTTCGGTGTGCGTGTTGTCGATTCGAGTGTCGAAGGATTTGCTCTCGAAGCCACCGGCGATCCCGAAAAGCTCGACGAGTTTATCAATGTGATGAGCAGCTATGGCGATATTCAGGTGACCCGTTCGGGCCTGATCGCCGTATCGCTTGAAATGAAGAAACTAAGGCTTGCGCCGCCGGTTCCGGCCGGGCCGGAAGCCTTGAACGTCAACGAGGTCAGTTCCCAGGGAGTTTTGAACTAAACATGCTGAAACGCTTTTACGAAAAAGACGGCAATCTCGATCGCCTTAAAGGCCGCACGATCGCCATTATTGGCTACGGAAGCCAAGGCCATGCTCATGCGCTGAACCTGCGCGATTCCGGTCTCGACGTTGTCGTCGGCCTGTACCCAGGTAGTAAGAGCTGGCAGAAGGCGGAAGCGGCTGGCTTGAAGGTGATGACCACCTCAGATGCCGCTAAAGCTGCCGACACCGTAATGATCCTGGTTTCGGATCACATCCAAGCCGACCTGTACAACAACGATATCGCCCCGCACATGACGAAGGGCAAGACGTTGATGTTCGCGCACGGCTTCAATATCCACTACGGATTCATTAAGCCATCGCCAGATATCGACGTGACCATGGTTGCGCCGAAAGCTCCGGGACATCGTGTTCGCGAAGTCTTCACAGAAGGCCAAGGGGTTCCTGCGTTGGTCGCCGTGTATCAGAATGCGACCGGAGAAGCGCTGGATAAAGCGCTGGCGTATGCGATGGGATTGGGAAGTCTCAAGGCTGGCGTCATCGAGACGAACTTCAAGGAAGAAACCGAGAGCGATCTGTTCGGCGAGCAGGCTGTCCTCTGCGGCGGCACGGCGGAATTGATCCGCGCCGGATTTGAAACGCTGGTGGAAGCCGGTTACGCGCCGGAGATCGCCTACTTCGAGTGTCTGCATGAATTGAAGCTGATCGTTGACCTGATTTATGAGGGCGGTCTCGGCTACATGCGTTACTCCGTATCCGACACGGCCGAGTATGGTGACTACACACGCGGCTCGCGCGTGATCACGCAGCAGACGCGCGATGACATGAAGAAGATCCTCGCGGAAGTACAGTCGGGTCAGTTTGCGAAGGAATGGATCGCCGAGAACAAGTCGGGCGGCCGCAAGAAGTTCCTGGCCATGCGTGAGGAAGGCGCCCATTCGCAGCTTGAAACGGTTGGAGCGGAATTGCGCGAGATGATGACGTTCCTGAAGAAGAAAAAGGAAGCCGGTGTACCGCAGGAAGCGGCAGCGGCGAAGTAAGTGAACTCGAAAGGGCAGGGCGTGAGCCTGCCCTTTCGCATTTTGTGACTGTCATGAAAATCTATACCTTCGATACGACCCTCCGGGACGGCACACAGGGTGAATCCGTCTCATTTTCCGTCGATGACAAACTCGCTATTGCGCAGAAGCTCGATGACCTGGGGATCGATTACATCGAAGGCGGCTGGCCGGGATCCAATCCCAAAGACAAACAGTTCTTCGAACGCGCGAGTGAGCTCAACCTGCGGCATGCCAAGCTGACCGCATTCGGCTCCACTCGATTTGCGCGCAATCCTGTCGAGAAGGATCCGAACGTAAGGGAACTGGTCCAGGCCGGAACGCCTGTGATCTCCATTTTCGGGAAGAGCTGGGATTTACATACGAAGCGCGCGCTAGGGATCACCGAAGAGGAAAACCTGGCGCTCATCGGGGAAACTGTCGCGTACCTCGTTTCCCATGGAAAAGAAGTTGTCTATGACGCCGAGCATTTCTTCGATGGATACGCCTCCAACCCAAGCTTTGCGCTGCGGACATTGGAAGCTGCCAAAAAGAATGGCGCTTCGGTCCTTTGCCTGTGTGACACGAACGGCGGCACGCTGCCGCATCGCGTGGCGGAACTGGTGAAAGTCGTCAAAGAGAAATTCGGTGGAATCGTCGGTATCCATGCCCACAATGACTCCGATACTGCTGTAGCAAATACTTTAATGGCAGTCGAGGCAGGCGCGACTCACGTGCAAGGCTGCATCAATGGTTACGGCGAGCGATGCGGGAACGCAAACATCGTCAGTATCATCGCGAATCTCGAACTCAAGATGGGTCACGATACCGTCGGCCGTGACCGCCTGCCGGAACTGACCTCGATCGCTCGATTCATTGCGGACCGAGCCAATTTGCTGATGCGCGGCGATCAGCCGTTCGTCGGCAAGAGTGCTTTTGCGCACAAGGGCGGAGTGCACGTCAGCGCTGTAATGAAAGACGCCAGCACTTATGAGCATGTACAGCCCGAGCTGATCGGCAATCGCCAGCGTGTCCTTCTCAGCGATCTCTCCGGGCGCAGCAACGTAAGCTACAAACTCGATCATTACGGATTTGCTGAGGGTCTCGACGACGACGCCCGCCGCCGTCTTCTCGAGAACATCAAAGAGATGGAGCACCAGGGGTATGATTTCGAAGTCGCGGAAGGAAACTTCGAATTGTTGGTGCTGCAGGAGCGTTTCCCGGATAAGCGATTCTTCTCGCTGGTCGGCTTCGATGTCGCAACGAAGGCTTACGGACAAGGGAAATCGGAAGCCGTCGCCAGCATCATCGTCAATGATCAGGGTCACCTGCGGGCTGCCACCGGCAGTGGACAGGGTCCGTTCGATGCGCTTCACAATGCCCTCCGCAAGTGCCTTGCTGGGCATTATCCCGGGTTCGACAAAGTTAAACTACGCGATTACAAGGTGCGTGTACTCAATGGCAATCGAGGTACCGCCGCCAAGGTTCGTGTGCTTGTCGAATGGGCCGATGATGAACGAACGTGGACGACTGTAGGTATCTCTCACGACGTGATCCAAGCCAGCGCGCGAGCGATGCTCGACGCCATCCGGCTGGAATTGCTACGCGCTCATGCGTCAGGCAAGATCGTCGAAGCACCGGTTCCGGACCGCAACGGAGCGCATCAGGATAGCGAGATTCACGAAGCCTACGGCTGGGGTGTGTGAAATATTTCTTTAGCACGCGCGGACCGCGATCTCCGCGCATGGTTTTGGTAGAAAGCGGTCCACGCGAGATCTTCGAAACACTCTTACCGAATCTTTACCCGCACAATCCATCTATCGATTTGGTGACGTGTTACGGCGGGGCTCCGAAGGCTTTCCGCGCCGAATCGGGTGAAGTCTTCCAAGTGGGAAATTATCAAGGCAAGGAAGGCCGCGCGCGCCTGTATCGGGAACTCAAGACGCGCGGCTATGGGTCGATCGGAATCATCTGCGCCGATCTGCCGATCATGACGAAATGGAAATGGGCGCTCGCTGCTCAGGTTCCCGCTAAGCTTTTCGTCATCAACGAGAATGGCGATTTCTTCTGGGCCGAGTACACGAACTGGCGAACCATCATCCATTTCGTGCTGTTCCGAGCGGGCCTCACAGGCGCCGAGGCGGTTCCCACACTCACTCGCCTTCTGCTATTGCCGTTCACGCTGATGTTTCTGCTCGCTTATGCCGCGGTTGCGCATTTGCGGCGACGTTTGCGTTCGCCTGCTTCTTGAAGCGAGCGGGAGGAGTCTCGTATTCCGCTTGAATGCGCGATTGAAAGGCGCCTGCGATTCCGTAACCAACCTGGGAAGTGTGAGAACCACCTCACCACCGGGGGCTCGAAGAGACGGCCTGGTCAACGCTGAGCAGACGATCACAGACTTCTTAAAAATGCCAGTGGCTCGCAGGCTTTTCGTACACTTGAAGCGTAAACATGAAAGCCATACGAGTGGAACAAACGGGCGGGCCCGATCAGCTTCAACTTCGGGATGTGGATGTGCCTTCGCCAGGACCGGAAGACGTTGTCGTCAAACTCGAGGCGTGCGGCGTAAATTTTATCGATGTTTATCACCGTACAGGACTCTACAAACTGCCTCTTCCTTTCACGCTTGGCATGGAAGGCGCCGGTGTTGTCGACAAGATAGGCGAGCGCGTCATCGAATGGAAACCCGGAGAGCGCGTCGCCTGGGCCATGACCATGGGCTCATACGCCGAGTACGCTGTACTTCCGGCGGCAAAGCTGGTCCGCGTCCCCGATGGCGTCGAGACCCGAACAGCCGCGGCTCTGATGCTTCAGGGCATGACTGCCCATTATCTGACCCGTTCGACCTTTCCTCTGAAGAAAGGAGACACGGCGCTTGTCCACGCGGCGGCCGGCGGAGCAGGGTTGTTGATTACGCAACTGGCGAAAGCCGCCGGCGCCCGGGTGATCGGTACTGTATCGACGGAAGCAAAGGCTACGCTGGCGCGCGAGGCCGGCGCCGATGAAGTCATTCTTTACACAAGTCGGGACTTTGAAGCAGAAACGAAGCGGTTGACGAACAACAAAGGAGTCGATGTCATCTATGATTCCGTTGGTGTCACAACGTTTGAGAAAGGCCTCAATTCACTTCGTCCTCGCGGTACGATGGCGCTCTTTGGTCAATCGAGCGGACCGGTTCCGCCCATGGATCCTTCAATCCTCAATCAGAAAGGTTCTCTGTTCCTTACGCGGCCGAGCCTGGCTCATCACTTGCTAACGCGCGAAGAACTCATCTGGCGTTCGGATGAACTCTTCACCGCCGTTCTAAACGGATCGCTCAAGATACGGATAGATAAAGAATACTCACTCGGAGAAGCGCAGCAGGCGCATCGCGACCTTGAGAGTCGTAAGACAACAGGGAAGCTGCTCCTGATCCCATGACCGAATATCCTCAACGGCGACAGCGCGTGCTTCGCGATCTGCCCGAGCACAAAGCGGACGTCCTCATCGTTTCGGGTCTGCCTAACGTCCGGTACCTGAGCGGCTTCACAGGCAGCAACGCATTGCTGCTTCTATCGAAGAGCCACGCGACCCTATTGACCGACCCGCGCTACACGATTCAGGCCAACACGGAATCGGATTGTACGGTGAAGATCGAACGCGGATCGCTTTATGAAGCCGCTGCCAAGATCTTCAAAGCGCGCCGGTGGAGAAGCATCGCTTTCGAACGAAACCGCCTGACGTTTGGAGCTTATGCGGAACTTCAACATCGGCTCGGGGTCGCCGCTACGCTTCGTCCGACCAGTGGTCTGGTCGAGAAGCATCGGATGATCAAATCCGGGACAGAAATAGTGGCCATTCGGCGGTCGGTTGAGACCAACTCGAAAGCTTTCGCTCAGGCAATCTCCCGCATCAAGCCTCGGATCACTGAAATGGAGCTCGCCGGTGAGATCGAATATCGAATGCGGAAGAACGGGGCAGAGAAACCTTCGTTCGAGACAATCGTTGCCTCGGGCTTACGCACCGCGTTGCCGCACGCCCAGCCCACGGTAGAAAGAATTCATAAGCTACTATTGATAGATATGGGTTGTATGCAGGCGGGATACGCCAGCGATATGACCCGCATGTTGCACCTCGGCAAACCTGGTTCGGAAACCAGGAAGTTGTATAAAGCAGTTCTGGAATCACAATTGGCGGCGATCCAAGTTGTCCGCCCGGGCGTGAAAGGCGGGGATGTTGACCGCGCCGCTCGCAGAGTTCTCAAAGCGCACGGGTTTGACAAATACTTCGTGCACTCAACCGGCCATGGTCTAGGGCTGGAGATTCACGAAACTCCCAGGCTCGGAAAGCGAGATGCGACTTATCTTGAAGCGGGTATGGTAATCACAATCGAACCGGGCGCGTATATTGAAGGCGTCGGCGGAGTCCGCATCGAAGATACGGTCTTGGTGACCGAAACAGGATGCGAGATCCTGACGCCCACCCCAAAAGAATTAACGATCATCTAGCGCCATAATGACTGTCGACGAAATTAAAGAACTAATTCAAGTTGTCAATGAGAGTGGAATTGCCGAGCTGGAAGTGCAACGCGGTGAGAATCGCGTACGCATCAGGCGCTCCACGTCGCCTGTTCAGGAGTATGCGGCCGCACCGAGCGCTCCGGTAGCCGCACCCTTGGCAGCTCACGTGGCGCACGGGGCGGCGCCGGCAACCCATGGCAGCCCGACGCCGAATACACCCGCGGCTCCCGCGATCGAAGTTGAATCTGCCTACGTGAAGTCGCCCATCGTTGGAACGTTCTACGAATCCGGTTCACCGGGCGCCGCGCCCTTCGTGAAAGTGGGCGATCGCGTTACACCGGGCCAAGTGCTTTGCATCATCGAATCGATGAAACTCATGAACGAGATTGAGTGCGAGATCAGCGGTACGATCGTTGCCAAGTTGGTAGAGAACGGTCGACCGGTCGAGTACGGCGAGTCTCTCTTCGCGGTTCAGCCTTCGTAGCATGTTCGAAAAAATTCTGATTGCGAATCGCGGCGAGATTGCTCTTCGCGTGATCTGCGCGTGTCGCGATCTCGGGATTCGTACCGTAGCTGTTTACTCGGAAGCGGACCGCAATTCACTCCATGTGCGATTTGCCGATGAGGCGATCTGTATCGGTCCGGCCAAGAGCACGCGCAGCTATCTCGACATTCCGTCCGTCATAAGCGCGGCAGAGATCACCAACGTCGACGCAATCCATCCGGGTTACGGCTTCCTCAGCGAGAACGCCGACTTCGCCGAGGTTTGCGAGGCGTCGGGAATCGCCTTTGTCGGGCCAAAGCCTGAGGTGATTCGCACGATGGGCCTCAAGCAGCTGGCTCGGGAAGCGATGAAGGAGTCCGGCGTCCCGATTCTGCCAGGTTCACAAGGCGTAGTGAAATCGACGGAAGAGGCCCTCGCCCTCGCTGAAGAGATAGGCTATCCGGTCATCATTAAGGCTTCTGCCGGCGGTGGTGGACGCGGAATGCGCGTTGTGCGTGACGCATCCGAACTCGAGGGGAATCTTGCCCAAGCCCAAACTGAAGCGGGAGCTGCTTTTTCATCCTCCGACGTTTACGTAGAGAAGTTCATCGAAGCGCCGCGCCACATAGAATTCCAAGTCATCGCCGACCAGCATGGCAATGTCGAAGTGCTGGGCGAGAGGGAATGCTCCATCCAGCGGCGGCATCAAAAACTTCTTGAGGAAGCTCCTTCGCCTGCTGTCACACCTGAGTTGCGTGCCAAAACGATCGCGAAATTGCGCGAGGCAATGCGGAACATCGGCTATACGAACGCGGGAACAGTCGAATTCCTGATGGACGAAAAGGGTAACCTTTACTTCATTGAAGTGAACGCCCGCATTCAAGTCGAGCATCCAGTCACCGAAGCTATCACCGGCGTCGATCTGGTCAAGTCGCAGATCCTGATTGCCGACGGAGCGCGTCTCACCGACATCCTGCCGCAGCCCATTACGATTCGCGGCCACGCGATTGAATGTCGCATCAATGCCGAGCATCCCGAAACGTTCGTTCCGTCACCCGGCAAAATAACCGGTCTGAACCTTCCCGGCGGAATCGGCGTGCGCGTTGACACGGCTGTCTACGCCGAAGCGACCGTCCCGCCCTATTACGATTCACTGGTTGCGAAGCTCATTGTGCATGGGACAGATCGAACCGAGGCGATCGAGCGCATGAAGCGAGCTCTCGATATGTTCGTTGTCGAGGGTATACACACGTCGATTCCTCTACATCAACGCATCTTGCGCGACCCACGCTTCGTGGCAGGCGACCTGACGACGCACTTCCTGAACGACTATTTCAAGAAGTAACCTCGAAACAAGTCACGATATCCAAAGTAATTGCGAACTTCTGGAGTTTTTCAACGAAGGGCTGGCCACTACGTCAGCACCGTTGATGACGGTCCGAAGAACCGCATCTTTATAAGATGTGCTCTGATCCTCGAAGCGCCAGGCGGCTGTAATCGATGCATCGAGAACGAACGGACTCAAAGCGTTTGCTTCAAACGGCCTGTCGAGGTTTCGATAGCTTGGTTGTGCGCTTTCGCTGAGCGGCCTAGGTAATCGTGGGGATATGCGTCGACTCAATGCTGTTCTTGATACGTTCGAATTGGCGATTGGCAAATGCGAACGGGCGAAGAACTGTTGGAACTGCCCATCATCGTAAACGCCACATCCATGAAGATATCGGCGCCAAATGACATAGTTCATGCCGCTTCGCAAGCACTTGCTCCGTCTCGCGCTTGTACCCAAATAACGGAGCCAGACGCACGTGTCTGAAAGACGCACGGAAGTATGAACAAATCGTCGGACGCTGCGTTCGCTGTTGCACCAGCGAGGTGATACCGGAACATGCTTTCCCCGGACTTTCAGGCCGGAGAAGATCTGCGAGAACAGTCTCCGCGCCTAAGCAAGGCAGCTAAGAGGACTTGATTAGACCACGTGACGCAAGCCACTCCATCATGCGCATGGGCCAGCTTTCGACTGGCGAGCCCGGCTTCTTCGTCGCGCGGAGACCAAAGCCGTGCTCACCGTATTCGTAGATATGCATCTCGGTCGGCACTTTTCGCGCTTGCAACTCCAGGTAGAACTGCACAGTAGGCACTACGTGCGATGGGTCGTCCGTCGTGCAGATCATAAAGACCGGCGGAGCGCCGTCCGGTACTGGAAACTGCTCATTGTTAACAATGGGTGTCAGCGCCAGTGGAACGCGCGGTTCGGGTGGGGTTCCGGGACGGAATGGCGCCGATCCCGGCCGATAGAACGGGTAAATCAGAACGTTGAAGTCAGGACGAGAACTCACTCGCTCGATGGGATCTGCGTCCGACGCGTTACCGGCGTCGTACTTTAACCCGATCATACCGGCTACTTCCCCTCCGGCAGAGAATCCGATAAAGCCGATGCGCGCAGGATCGATACCCCATTCGCCGGCGCGACTCCGTACAAGCCGGATGGCTCGCACGGAGTCGAGGTACGGCTCCTTTGCTAGCGTATATTTCGAGCCTTGGATGCGCGAGAGCCTGTATTTAAGGACGATGGCCGCAATGCCGCGCTCATTGAGCCAATCCGCCACTTCCCAGCCTTCTTTCTCCATCACAAGTTGCCTGTGACCCCCACCCGGAGCAACGACCATCGCAGCTCCGGTTGCTTTCTCTTTTGGCGGGAGGAAGACATAGATGGATGGATAGTGCGTGACGGTGAAATTCCCTGGCAACTTGCCATACTTCGGGTTGACGGAAGGTTT
>DASQLD010000187.1:0-11815 GCA_035630195.1 Bryobacteraceae bacterium | reverse complement strand
CATCTCTGTTTCTCGAAGTACCTCCGCCTGGATGGTGCGCGAACAAGCCGCTTCGTGCGCGCAGCAAAGGTTCTGCTTGATGCCGGGGCCAGCGCTAATACGGGTTTCTGGGATGCCGCCCATCAACCCAGTCCGGAGTGGGAAAGTGCTCTATACGGCGCCGCCGGAGTTGCTCGCAATCCTGCGCTGACAAAGCTGCTGCTCGATCATGGAGCAGATCCGAACGACGAAGAAACGCCTTACCACGCGCCGGAGACTCACGATAATGAAACGCTCAAAATCCTAGTGGAAAGTGGCAAACTGACCGACGACAGCTTGGCCACCATGCTCCTTCGCAAGGCCGACTGGCACGATACTGACGGCATCGCATTTCTACTTGCGCAGGGGGCCGATCCCAATCGCATGACACGGTGGAATCACACGGCGCTCCATCAGGCTATTCGCCGCGACAACGCTCTCGTGAACATCCAAATGATGCTGGATCACGGGGCCGATCTAACAATCGCGAATCGCAAGGACGGAAGGTCTGCGGTTGTGCTCGCGGCACGAAGAGGACGAGCCGACATCCTCGAGTTGTTCGAGCAGCGACGATGTCCGATCGAGGTGCAGGGTGTAGACCGTCTCATCGCCTCATGTGCGAGAAACGACACTGCGCAAATAATGGCTATCAGGGAAGATGAACCCCATCTAGTTCGCGACCTGCTGGCCGAAGGTGGCACGCTGCTGGCCGAGTTCGCGGGTACTGCAAACACAGACGGTATTCGCCAACTCCTTTACTTAGGTGTGAAAGTTGACTTGTTGTACGAGGGCGATGGGTATTTCGAGATCCCAAACAAGAGCACTGCGCTTCACGTCGCGGCGTGGCGAGCATGGCACGATACGGTGAAATTCCTTATTGAAGCCGGAGCGCCGATCGACGCGCTCGACGCAAAAGGACGCACACCACTGGCTCTCGCCGTTCGCGCGTGTGTGAATTCCTACTGGGCATACAGGCGCTCACCGGAATCCGTTAAAGCACTGCTCGATGCAGGGGCCTCGGTCGGTGATGTCAATTATCCTACAGGATATGACGACGTTGACGATCTACTCAGACAGTGCGCAGCCTGAATTTACTTTGCTGCTGGCGCCTGGGGAAAAATCAATGAAAGCGCGAATCGAACCGTGGTGCTCGGCGCGTCGTCAGGCCTCTTGACGTTCCTATAGTACTGAAACGCTAATGTCATTGGCTGCCGGTTGAACACTAACGTCCGGCTGATGCCGGCGCCCACAGGTACGGTCCATCGCTGCCCCGAGACGGCATCCCAATTGGCAGTGATGCTGGGCGCGGAGGCGATCGCCCAGCCCTTGCCGAAGTTGTAGTTGATGAAATACTGCCATAAGAAGAGATTCGTTCTTGGCGGACCATTGGAATCTGTCAGGGGCGATAGCTGCATGAAGAGAGAGCCAAGAACCCACGGGCCCGACATCGTGAGCACAACAGCGCTACCCCCTGCGGCCCAGGTTCCGGTCTGAGCGGGAAGTGTAGTGGCTGTCGGCAACGAGAATGCCGGACCAATTCCCCAAATCACCTTGCCGGCCTCGGCAGGAGTGAAAAACGTTTGTTGCTGAATGTCCCCGGCCCCGCTGTAACGAGTGCCGTTGGGACCAGGATAGCTACTCACGGGTAAAATAGTCCGCGATATGAAAGTGATGCCAGGGGAGATATGAATCGGTATCACGGGTTGAAGATTCATATTGAAAAGCGATTGGTCCTTGAGAGCGCCTCCGTTGTTGAAGTTGAATTGAAACGGTACGGAGACGATATCGCCCACTGGATTCTGAGTAGTTTTCGCTAGCGATGTAGCATCGTGCTCGGTTGGTGGCGGCGCCTGCGCCGATAGAGCCAAAACGAAAGAGATCAATCCTGAGAGGGTGAACACTGTCCGTCGCATTGATACCCGATTTCTAAAGCCTGCCCACCCGCTGAGATGCGCTTGTTGGCTTCGAGATTTATTGAATGCCCCCGCGAATTTGGTCACACAAGTTTCAATATTTCTAACGAGCGACGGATCGGCATACAGGCCGTCGCTTTTGTGACCTTCTCAGTACGCCACATCGTCAAACCCGAGCAATTGGAATTGAGAAGGCGTGACGAATGATAGTGCTGATACTAGTCCAGTCGACATACTGCAGGCGATTTCCATCAGCAGCCCTTCCTTGACAAAGTGCTGTGGCTCAGAGTTTCCGGGCACGGCGTTCATTGTTCTCGGCGTGTTCTCCGTCGCGACTGTCTGCCTATGGGAATAGCGCATCTGCCAACATCCGGTGCGTTTGATAAACCAATAGCCGCCCCATTCAATTTCTCGCTGACGCGATAATCTGCATGCGTCGCCGCTCACCGCATCTTCCGCGCGGGCGCCTCGACTTTCTGGTGATACTGTTGCAGTTAGAGAATGCTAACGACGGGCGACAAAGTGGCGGCGCTTCAGCGAACGATACTGTTCGGCGAACTCGAACGACATGATCGCGAGGTTTTGGCGGATCGCTGTGCCGAGCATAAACTTGATAGAGGCGAAACGCTATTTCTAGCAGGCGAGCAAGCCGCGGGACTGTACGTGGTCGCTCAAGGGGCGATACGGGCCTACCGCGTTGGCGCTGACGGCCGGGAGCAGATTATCCACGTGGAGCGCGCCGGCGCTACGCTGGCCGAGATCCCGGTCTTCGACGGTGGTTCCTACCCTTCCTCCACTGCGGCCGAAGAGGATTCAGTGTTGCTGTTTATTCGCCGTGAGGATGTGCTGCGACTATGCCTCGAACGGCCGCATATTAGTCTGGCGGCACTACGGCTACTGGCGGCACGAATGCGGAAGTGCGCAGCCCTGGTCGAGCGCCTTTCTTTGTTGCATGTAGACCGGCGTGTGGCGCAACTTCTGCTTGAAGAAGCATCGGAACACGGTATACGGTCCGGAGACGCGGTCGAATTTCAACTTGCGCTGACGCATCAGCAGATCGCTGCGAGAGTGGGTTCGGTGCGCGAAGTAGTGTCACGTGCAATCACGCGTCTTCAGCAAGGGGGGCTCATTCAGGTTGACGGACGCAAAGTGGTCATTTCGAGCGAACAAGCACTACGAGACTATGCTTCGGAATAGACCGACCATATGTGCGGCCCGCAGACATGGTTACAGCATTGGGAGAAGGTGTACAACAGGGTGGCAACAACGCCAAGGAGAGTTGTAGGACCTGCTCCACGGAAGATTCCGGGTAGCGCTCCGCAGAGATGCGACATGAGCGCAGCGTCCGTCTGGCCGGCGCGATTCCTCGGTCAGCCCCGCCTGATGCGTTTGCCTTATCGCTCTACCGGCTTGCGTACAGTAGGTCTGGAGACGTCGCACTGCAGCCAACCTGTGTGCAGTTCTTGCGTTCATCAAACAATTGCAGCGATCGGCCGCGCTGGCCAAACGTCATTACCCATTCAGCAACATGATGTCGACGAGGATATTCTACCCGCAGCCCGTTAAGTGCCGCTCCACGATTATTCGCTCGGCAGAATTTGTACGGTTTGATATTGAATTTCGAAGAGACGGTCGACACCAGCCGGATCACTGCGCGCAAGTAATGTGACGATCTGGTCTCGCTGGTCGAGCAACTTACTAAGTTGCGCTCGCCGATCCGAATTGCCGGCTTCGATGGTTTCCATCCGCGTTTTTAGCGAAGTGAAGAACTCGCTGGCGAACTGCCTGGACTTCTCGTATTCGCCTCGTTTGCCGTAGAGTGTTGCTGCGGCAATTTGATTCTTAAGCGCCGCAGTTCTCAGATCGATGGTAGCTTTTTCGGCCGCCGAACCACGGCTGTATGCAAGCATCCACATGGGAATCAGACCCAACAGAAAAGCGATCAGGAGCGCGATTATTCGAGATTTCCAATTGCTGGTGGACCCTACATGTGGCGTCGTCGTCATTCGTCCCTCGTATGTTCGATCTTATCCCGCTTTAACGCGCTGCGGCTCGACTAGATGTAATAACAATTCCATGGCTTCCCGCAACGATCTGCATCGGCGGAGTTCGTGCTGCTGGATGTGATCGGCGCCAATTGACGATGCATCGAGCATGCCGCGCCGGTCAAGTATCTGGATGCCTGCCCGCTCGGCCCGCAGGCGGATGGACGGCGCACAACCTTTCAGGCTCGCGAGGGCCACGCGATAAGGAAGCGCGTAGATCCGCTGATGATCGGCTCCCATTCTGACTCCCGATCGGAGAGCGTCTTCGCCGCATTCCTCGGTTTCAACACGTACGAGAACGACACCACTGTCTGATACGGCAATAATGGACGCGCCGGTCCAGCAGCCTCGCGGCAACACGATGGTTTCGAACCCACGCACAGCGAAGTCCGCCGCGGCAAGAGTCTCGATGTGGCGGCGGGTTACTACGGGACGGTAGCGTTTCGTTAGTTGTGGGTACCAAGAGGTTGTCGGTGGCGTTGGTCGAAGGAGGACCGGCAAATTCTCCCACGAAGTACAGAATTCAGCTTCCCGAATTCCTATGCGCGTCATGTGCGGACGAATCTCCGCTGGAGCGTCGAGAGCCATCTGCGCATCATCGAGGACAATGTGCTGCCAACGGCCTTCTTTTGTGAGAGCTAGGGATCTTCGAGTTTTGGGATCTCGAGCTTCTCTGGAGCCACTCGTCGCGGGAAAGATAACTTCATTGTCTCTGAGCCAGCCCTTGGTCGTAGCGCAGAGCTCTGATGTATAGGCCGACAGAAACGCGAGGTCGAGCCAGCGATGCTCACCGGCTCGGGGGCATCTGTCTATCAGCTCGAGCAACTCATACGAAAGATCGTCGAGCAGGAATGTTTCCTTATGTGCGGCACGACGCACATACCTGCCCACGCGCCCAATACTCACCTCCATGCCGCCCAGGTAGAAGCGTGTCTGCCAGTCTTCCGAATCCACGTTCACGGAAAGCCGAAACGGACTCCATTGCGTCCAGAGCGTGGGAAGCGTATAACCTTCCTGATCTAATCGTCCGAATCGCTCCCACGGAATCGAAATCTCACCTGAATCTGCTTCCGCTGTTCCGGTGTCGATGAGATGACCTAATTGGAGGCTGAGCTGCCAGGCTTCGCTAGAATCGAGCCACTCGCGCGGCCACTCAGAAGGATGAGGTAGAGGAATCTGTGATGCTCTTGCGATTCGCCATCGATCAGCACATGCCTCGACTACAAGCGGACCAACACTGCCGAGGCGCAATAGATTCACGGCGCTGTCGCCTTCTGCAACGAATCGGCGACTGTATTGGCAAGTTCGGGGCGGAGCCGAATCTTGAACACGACACGCCGATTGCGGACACTTGCCGGGTTACTAGGATCGGCTGGCTCTTCCTCGCCTCGGCCGGTTGCGGAAAGCGTCTTAAGGAAACAATCGCGCAATACTGGAAAATTTCCGAGCTCGGAAAGGCTGCCGGATACGATTGCCATCGACCGTTGCTGGCTGAGTGTCAGGTTCTTTTGCTTGTTCTCTTCAAATGTACTGTTGTGCCAGCGCGTCTGATCCGAATGACCTTCAACGACGACGTTGTCGATGTTGGGCCGTACCTGCTCGCTGCACAGGATGTTCGCCCAATCCGGAATTATCCTGGCTAAGAACTGTTGTCCTTCCGGCTTGAGCGTATAGTCCTGGGTATTGAAGCTGATGAGCGTGTTGGGAATCTCAATGACAACAGTGTTGGGATCGTCTTTCGCGCGACTGACAACGGGTCTGTCACCCGGGTAAGACTGCACGCTCGATTGTATGCGCTTCTCGAGGTCGGCTGCCGCTGCTGCTCGCCAGCCGGCTTGGTTATTCAATCGAGAGACGAGCAATAGAACGAAGATTACCATCAGCGATGTCATCAGGTCCGTAAGTGAACTCGAAAGATGATCACCAGGACGTGACTGTTTCATACATCATCCGCCACTGTTGCTTGGAGCGAACTGGCGATTCGATCTAACTCCGCCGCTCGGTCTCGAATTTCATCGAGGGCGCCGGCAAGCCGGGCTTCCACAGAGTCCACGAGTTCATTTGAGAGAATTCCCGAGACCGCGGGAAGAATTTGCGTGCGCGCCGCGCTAACCACCCGCTCTGCCATCTCGGTATAGAAGCGTTCAAGCATCTCCGTACGACGAGCGGACAGTGCATGCACGTCGAGTTGGACCCGGAAGGCGCTCAGAACAGGAATACTTTCCGCCGCTGTACGAAGGAGGTCGTCATAAGCGGATCGCAGTCGCCGCTCGGTTGCTTTTTCAAATAACGTGAAGGTGACGGCAAGGAGCAGAGCAACTATCGAAGAAAGGAACTTACCCGCCAGACCGTTGATCAGTCCGCCGATACCTTCGACGATCTCAGCTCCGCCTCTTAATTGCACATTTACTCCTTCGAGCGCGAGCAGAATCGCTACGAAAGTTGTCATCAATCCCAACGCAGTGAGAATTGATGGAACGGTCTGGTGGAATGACGAATGATAGCCACTGTCGACGACAACATTCTCGGAGAAAAGTTCCGTTGTAGGACGAACCGAAAACCATCCAGTGGCCTCGTCCGATCCTCGATAAGGCTCGAGCGATAGCTCAACTTCGTTCCACAGGCGCCGCACGGTGCGCGACTGACCAGCCGATGAAGACCGAACCGACTCCACTGTGTTCAACTGCAGGCCGGCGTGGCGTGTTTCTGGTGTGAGGGGAGGGAACTGACCGATCAAGGCTTGTAGCAGCCGAATGTCGCGGCGAACAGAGCGAGACTCGGAGAGCATCCTCATCAGGAAGATCACGAACAGGATCACCAGCCCGGCACATGCAGCTGCAATCAACGGCGGGATTTCGAGTCGGAAATCCAACGGCATCCTCTTCAGCATAGCGGCAGCCCTTCTCCGCTGAACGTTTAACTGCTAGCTTCACGCGACTGCGCAGGATCAGCCTAGGGATTGAGTAATATCGGGCCGAGATTGCAACGCCGGCGTCTTCGCGTATCCGCTTCGATGATCGCCCGATCCTCGACCGAGAACCAGCTTCCATTTCCCCTGACGAATTGCAAATATGTCCATCGAATGATGTACGACCGCGTCTCTCTCGCCCTTGTCTGTGACTCCCTTTAACGCCGGAAGAAAGCTGTAGCTGTCTTCCCCTGCATTCGCCGATAGCGACGAATCGACGATGCCTGCAATGGTTGCCATCAAATCAGTCAGGCATCCGAGTTGACTCGAGACCGTGGCAGCCTTAACTTTGCCGGGCCACCAGGCAATGAACGGGATTCGCTGACCTTCCTCATAGATATCGCGTTTCAAGCCTCGCCACTCGGTATTCGAGCGATGGGCAAAACGAGACTTGTCGTCGGGTGTCCAATCGGCCCATTGTCACTGGTGAAAATGATCGCCGTATTGTTCCCGAGTCCGGCTGTGTCGACTGCTCGCACAATCGCGCCCAGCATGGAAGGCCGCAGAGGGCAGCTACGGCGTATGGGGAGAAGTCAGGGCGACGTGCGCGAAGAAAGTTGTGTAGGAGTTGCGCCGCGATTGCCGATGTACTCGGTCGCACGTTTGGCGATCTCGGGTAGGACCTGTTTGAATCGAAAGGGGAAGCCAAAGGACCCGGCCGCCAGAAAACGCCCCGCGGCGCGTTCTTGCCTTCCGTTTTCGCAATCGGCTGTTCAACGACTTTGTTGTTCTCGATGTATACGTATGGGTCCATGTCGAGCTAGGCAGGAATTCCGAAGTACGTGTCGAACCCGTGATCGATAGGGCTGGGTTTGAGAGGTTTGCTGTAATCCGTTTTCTCGCCGCTGCCCAGTCCCAGGTGAGATCGTCGGCCAGAATATAGATGGTATTCGAACGATTCGGGCGCCTGGCGCAGCCGGCACAGGCCGCAAGCGACGGCGCCATCTTCAGGAATTGGCGGCGTCAATAGAGGGCATCTGTGGTTAGTCTATGAAATGGTCAGCCGGAAGACATAGAATCGTTTGAAGCAAATCTCGCAGCGGTATGGCCGAAACATCATTAGTTTCATGATGATATCAGTGACATGGAAGTGCTTGGACAAGTGCGTGTCGGCAGCGCTACAACGGGGGCATATCACGTCGCCATCCATTGAATTAAACTCGCGGCGTGATTATATCCGGGTTCCCGGGGCTGCGATAAGAAAAAAGCTAAAAAAGCTAAAACAGCGTGCCGGTACGACGAAGAGTTCTCCTGAGGATGCTCAAATGACTCGTAGCGCGACGAAACCCATCGCAGGTGAACGTAACAGAATGCTGGAGCCGGGAGCCCAAGCCCATTGCAAGCGCGTGGCCGCGTGGTGTGAAGAACTTTCCCTACTTCTTGAGATACCGGGAAGCGATGCATCCGCGCTACAGGAGGCCGCGCTGATGCATCACCATCCGATCGCTTTCCTGCAAGGCGCAGGATACTCGAAGCTTGCGGAGGATTTGGGTTTCTTGACGGACGACAGTCAGTCCGCTCCGCGATTGATTTCGATGGACGCCGAACAGATTCTTCAAGCACTCTTCGCAAAACGCGGTTCAATCGCTCCGAAACGTGCCCGCGACCTCGCGCATATTCTTGAACTGGCCAACTGCTTTGACGAACAACTCGAGTTTGCGCCTTTCGAATGCGACTCCTTAGAGACCGTGCTACAGAGGACCCTCGAGCGTCACGACCAAAGCGATCGCGCAGTTCAGTTTGTTTTGCGTTACTTGCGGAAGGCCAAGCGGTCTGATCTTGCCGGCCTGATGTCAAAGCTTCCGGTCTATCCGGCTGTTGCGATGAAGCTTTATAAGTTACTTACGGCAGATGACGTTAGTTTGCCCGCGCTCGATCAGGTCGCAAAATCGGATCAGGTTGTGGCGGGAAAGATGCTGCAGGCGGCGAATTCAGCCTTCTATAGTCCCCGACAACTGATTAAGACCGTCTCGCAAGCCATCAGCTATGTCGGTGTGGAGGATTCCCGGCGTATCCTGATGGCAAGCGCGATTCAACCCCTTTATTCGTCGGCCCGGCTGCAGCGCATTTGGCAGCATGCGATTGAAGCTGCTCAGGTGACTGAACAAATCGCAAAAATGTCGCGGAAGGTAGACCCGGCGGAGGCATTTCTTGTCGGGCTCCTGCACGATGTTGGGAAACTGGCTATCGCGTTGATGCCCGGTGAGCTGAATTCCAGTCTGGACCGCCTTGTGGTCAAAGGGTGCGAATCGGCTGTTGCCGAAGTGGTAGTGTGTGGGTTCGATCATGCTGAGGCGGGAGCGGACGTGCTGAAACATTGGAAGTTCAGCGACGAACTGATTGCCGCGGTGCGCTACCACCACATGCCTGAGAAGACGAAGTCGCCAATGGCCGGCATCCTGTATCTCACTGAATTCTGGACCGATATAGAGGAAGATATCCCATCGAACGCACGCCTGGATCTCGCATTCGAGCTGTCGGGCATCACACCGGCGGATTTGAGCACGACGACGTTTGAGTTTAATGAAGCTCTCGCTGCGGTTTAGCTGGCCAAACCAACTATGACGAGAACGCTGAAAAACGCCAGCACCATTCCTGCGATCCTGACAAAAAGTAGGGCGCCGGAGGACACCTCGCTGCTGACATAGGCGCCCTCCGGGTCCCGGAAGGGCTCCTGCTGCCGCAACGCCTGTTGAAAGTTCTGAAGGGCAACTTCGATGCTCGATGCGTGCGATCGGAGGGATGTGACGAACTGTCTGGGCTCAAGGATCATGTGCAGGCCCAGGTACAACAAGGGACCGGCAAGGCAGAGGCGGATCAGAAGCGATTCCGCGGCGGGCATAACGGTGATCTTATCATCGAAAGTAGAGAATGGATTTATTCATCTTTGACCTGGACGGCACGCTGATAGATTCGAAGCTGGATCTGGCGCACGCCGTCAACGCGACCCGGGCGAATTTCGATCTACCTCCTCTGTCCCACGAACTCATTTACTCGTATGTCGGCAATGGAGCGCCCGTGCTCGTACGGCGCGCACTGGGAGATCAGGCGCCACAGGATACCGTTGACCGGGCGCTTGAATTTTTCCTCGCCTATTATCGCGACCATATGCTTGACTACACGGTCCTTTACCCGGGCGTGAAGGAAACACTGGAGAAACTCGACAACGGGGAAAGACGTCTAGCCGTGCTAACGAACAAGCCGGTTCGCATCAGTGTGGCAATTCTGGAGGGCTTGGGTGTCGGCAACCATTTTTTCCGCGTATATGGTGGGAATAGTTTTGAGCAGAAGAAGCCTCATCCCGTAGGAATCGAAGCGCTGTTGCGGGAGTCAGGCGCAACTAAGGAACGGACTTTGATGGTCGGGGATAGTGCTGTTGATGTGCTGACCGCTCGCAATGCCGGAATTCCGTGCTGTGGGGTCACCTATGGGTTCCAGCCGGAAGGTCTCGAAACAGAGCCGCCCGACTTCCTGATCGAACGAATGGACCAGATCTTTACAGTTTTGCAGCTATCATAGTACTGCCACTACATGCGAACTTCCGAGTTTCTCCTTGTTACCTGTGTGTGCGCTCTTGCTCTTGGCGGATGCAAGACTTCCACTCCGGACAATATCGCCGCCACCGTAAATAGCCGTCCAATCACCAATGCCGATGTCGACAAGCACTTCCAGTTGAACTTTCCCGACGCGCAGTCGCGCCCAGCCGATGATCAGATGATGATCCAGAAGCTGGAAATCGTTCGCACATTGATTGATAACGAGATCCTGCTGCAGCGCGCCGAGAAGCTCAGCTTGATGGCTACCGAGGCGGACGTGGAAGCCAAATTCAACGAATTGAAATCCGGCTACACCCAGGAAGAGTTCCAGCGCACGCTCGACGCTCGAAAGATGACCGTCGCCGATCTGAAAGCCCAGTTGAAGCGCGATCTCAGCGTTCAGAAGCTCATCAATAAAGAGATCACCTCGCAGATTTCGATCAGTGACGCGCAGATTGCCGAGTTCTTCAAAGCCAACAAAGACGCTTTCAATCTCGCCGAGCCGCAAATCCACCTGGCGCAGATCGTGGTTACTTCCTCCGCCGATCCGAATGTTCGTAATTTGAAGAATGACGATGCGGCGACGGACGAACAGGCTAAGAGTAAAGTACAGGCGCTCGAAGCGCGCTTGCGTCAAGGCGAGGATTTCTCGAGCATTGCGCAAAACTTCTCGGAAGATCCGAGTTCAGCCGCCAATGGAGGCGATCTCGGGTTCATTCCGCAGTCTGCCCTCGATCAGGCAGGCCCTGAGGCTCGCGCACTTATCTTGCAAGTGCCCTCGGGACAGATCAGCAGACCCGTCGGGAGTCAAGGTTCCTACAGAATATTCAAGGTAGTGTCGAAGGAGCCTGCCGGGCAGCGCGAGTTGAACGATCCGAAGGTCCAGCAGAGAATTCGAGAAACCCTGCTGAACCGTAAGGATCAGTTACTCAAGGCGGCTTACTACGAAGTAGCTCGCAACGAAGCCAACGTGGTAAATCACTATGCGCTGCGGGTCACTCAGAACAGCGCGAAAAAGTAACTTCAGGTCCTGACAGGCGGTAGCGCGGCCTCGATCTTGTCCCGCATCGATTCATAGGACGGAGGTAGTTTGAGACTCTGCCCAAGCGATTCCAACGGCTCATCGATGGTGAATCCGGGGGGATCCGTCGCGATTTCGAACAACACGCCGCCGGGCTCGCGAAAATAGATCGACTCGAAGTAGTTGCGGTCCATTACAGGCGACACGTTATAGTCCAGTCCCACAAGCGTACTCCGCCAGCGCAACTGCTGCTCGGCCGTTGGCGTTCGCCACGCGATGTGATGAACTGTGCCGGCTGCTACCATGCCGCGCGC
>DASQLD010000186.1:0-12002 GCA_035630195.1 Bryobacteraceae bacterium | reverse complement strand
AAGTAGTCAGGACCTCCAGCCTTTGAGTCGGTACCCGACATATTAAATCCCCCAAATGGATGCGCTCCCACCATTGCGCCGGTACATTTCCGATTGATGTACAGATTGCCGACGAAGAATTTGTCCCGAGCCTTTTCGATCTTTTCACGATCATTCGTATACACGGCCCCTGTGAGCCCGTACTCGGTGTCATTGGCAAGTTCGAGAGCATGGTCAAAATCCTTAGCTTTCGTCACCGCCAGCACTGGTCCGAAAATCTCTTCCTGAAAAAGCTTGTCGTCACGATCGATGTCACCGAATACCGTTGGCTGCAGGAAGTAACCATCGCCCGATGCTACTCCGCCCCCGGTTAACAATGTTCCTTCCCGCTTGCCATGTTCAATGTATTCGAGGATCGTCTTTTGAGCGCCCGCGCTGATCACCGGTCCCATGTAGTTCTCAGGGTTATCGGTCGGCCCGACCTTCAGAGTCGCTATTTTGTCTTTCAACTTTTGTACGAACTCGTCGTAGATTGCCTCGTCCACAATGGCACGAGAGCAAGCCGAGCATTTCTGTCCCTGATAGCCAAATGCCGAGATCATCACCCCGTGCGCCGCGGTGTCGACATCCACATCCCGGTCAACAACGATCGCATCCTTACCGCCCATCTCGGCGATCACGCGCTTGATCCAGATCTGTCCTTTTTGTGGTTTCGCCGCAAGCTCATTGATCCGTAGTCCAACGTCTCGCGACCCTGTGAAGGAGATGAATCGAGTCTTTGGATGAGTTACGATCAGGTCCCCGACTTCCGCGCCACTGCCGACCATCAGGGAAAAGGATCGCCCAGGGAACCCGGCTTCGAGAAGCACTTCCGCAAACTTGTGGGCGATGATCGGCGTCTCGCTTGATGGCTTAACGATCACCGTATTTCCCGTTACCAGCGCAGCCGTCGTCATGCCCGCGAGAATCGCGAGCGCGAAATTCCATGGCGGAATGATTACACCAACACCCAAAGGAAGGTAGCGCACCTCGTCCCGCTCGCCCGGCATCTGTACGGGCGCAGGAGCTGGCAGGAATCGCAGCATCTGACGCGCGTAATATTCGCAGAAATCGATTGCTTCGGCTGTCTCGGCTTCGGCTTCGGGCCAGGTTTTTCCGGCCTCGAAAGATAACCACGCGTTGAACTCGAGCTTGCGCTCGCGCAGAATGGACGCCGCCCGTAGAAGCATCTCTACTCGCTTGACGGGCTCGGTAGCGCTCCACTCCGGAAAGTAGTCAAACGCATCCTCAACGGCGCTTTGAGCCAGCTCAGCGTTCGCCTTATGATGCGCGCCGACGAGTTCCGCGGGACGGGATGGATTTACAGACTTAAGAAGGCTACCAGTCTTCTCGCGTTTGCCGGAGATCAGCAACTCATACTCTCGCCCAAGTTGAGAGCGAACGTCTTCTATCGCTGCTTCCATCGAGCGACGGTTATCAGCCTTCGTGAAGTCGAGATATGGCTCGTTACGAAACTCCGGGAGGTGAAGCATTTCTAGACATCCTCCATCAAGTGACGGCCTTCTTCGTACATGTTTGCCGCCTCGTCCGCCAGTTCGCGGCCCCTCTCATATAGTTCCCTGCCACGATCGACATAGTCGCGCGCGGAGCCCGCATGATCCGCAAGATAGCGCCGCGTTTCCGCGCCCGAAGCCGGCGCCGCGAGCAGACCAATTGCCGCCCCTAACGATACACCCGCCGCGAACCAAAGCACGTTTGTAGTGCGATCGGAAGACATCCGTTCCTCCAGTCCTCATTGTAGGCTCGCAGTTTATGAGCGCTACCAGAGACCATGTGATACACGCGACAACTCTCGGCATCGGTTGAAATATTCTCGCTCCTCGTAAATTCAGTTCGTGGTGTCTAAGGTGCTAGGACATCCTCGAATGTCAGGGAAGGTCGCGCGACGTTTCGCGCTGCATACAACTTTGCGTCAACGGATCGTTCCGGACTTAATCCTTTTAGGTTGCCTGGCGCTGTGCGCCGGATGCACACACGTGAAGCCGGTTCACGCTGAAGCGTCGGTTGAGCCCGCCGCTGCTCCAGTCGCGATCTCTGCCTTATCTCCCGATATTCGCGCGACCGGAACGATTCAAGCTGTTCGCGCCTTCACGGTTCAAGTTCCCCAGATCTCCGGATTCGTTGGCCAGAATAACTTTCGTCCCACTCTCGTCAAACTCGTTCCCAACGGAACGCAAGTCAAAAAAAAACGATCTCCTTGCTAAATTCGACAGGACTGCACAGATCGACGCAGCGCTCGAAGCGAAGGCGAAGTACGAAAATCTCATTCATCAAGTCCGTGAGAAGACTGCGAAGAACGATAGCGACGCCGCCAAGCGATCCGCCGACATTCGCCAGGCGGAAGGCGATCTGGCAAAGGCCGAAATTCAGTTGAAAAAAGGTCCGGTTCTCAGCGAGATCGATCGCCTGAAGAACGAGGAGAAAGCGCGCAATGCACGAGCGCGTGTTGAGAGCCTCGAGAAGAGTGACAAGAGCCGCCGCATCGCCGAGAGCCCTTCGCTGGAAATTCTGAAACTGCAGATGGAGCGCCAGAAGGTTGCACTGGAACGATTCGAAAGGAACTCTGAGTCTCTGGTGCTGAAGGCGCCGCTTGACGGAATGGTTGCGCTCGAGAACATCTGGCGTGGTGGCTCCGTGGGTAACGCGCAGGAAGGCGACCAGCTCGGAAGTGGTCAAGCGCTGCTCAAGATTTTCGATCCAACCACAATGGAGGTTCGAGCCCAAGTGGGAGAGCCGGACGGAGCTGTTCTGCAGGAAGGCGCGACAGCTACCGTTTATCTCGACGCCTACCCGGATGCGGTCTTCAAGGCGCGCTTCCATTCCGCATCGCCCGTGGCGACCGCAGCTCTCGGAAGTCCGATCCGCAACTTTAGCGCGATCTTTCGCATGGATGCCTCCGACCCGCGTCTGCTTCCCGATTTGTCAGCCGCCGTAATCGTTCATGGAGCAGCGAAACGATGAGACCATTCAGAATCACTGCGGCGCGATTGCGCAAGTCGGTGATGACCGTTCTATTCTTCGGCCTTATTGGCGGAGCTACCCTCGGCGTTTCGAAGTTTACGAACGCGCGGACCTCGAATGTCCTGCCGACTGCTCCCGCGCGCAAGGGAGACTTCAGCGCCATCGTGCGCTGCCGCGGCGAATTGAAGGCGCGCCAATCGGCACAGGTCATCGCGCCGAAGAATGTTCCGGAGCTTCGAATTGTCTGGGTCGCGAATCAGGGCGCGCCGGTCAAGGTTGGCGATCCTGTGTTCCGATTCGATCCGAGTTCTGCAAAGCAGCAATTGCAGGAAAAGGAGGCGGCGCTCAAGCAAGCGCAAGCTGCGCTGGATCAGGCTGTGGCGACTAGCCGCGTCACCGGCGAGCAAGACAAAATTGACCTTGCGACCGCCCAATATCAGGTGGACCGAGCAAAGCTCGAAGCGTCAAAGATGGAGATCGTCAGCAAGTTACAAGGCGAGGAAAGCAGAATTGATCTCGGGCTTGCTGAGAACAAGCTCGCCGTACAGCATGCGAGCGTCGCCTTGAACAAGGCTTCCGACGAGGCAAAGGTTGCGGCGCTGAAACGTGCGCGCGACAAGGCCAACGATGAAGTCGAGCTTACTCGTTATCGGCTGGAGCAGATGGAGGTTCGTGCTCCCAGCAGCGGTGTTTTTCATTTACTGCCGAACTACTCGCAAGGCTGGATGAACGCGAAACGCTTCAAGGTCGGCGACCAGGCTTGGCCAGGCGGCGCGCTTGCCGAGATTCCAGACCTCGCGACGCTTGAGATGGAAGGGAAGGTGGAGGAAATTGACCGTGGCCGTATTGCGCTCAACCAGGAAGTGCGAGTGCGTATCGATTCGCTTCCGGAGACGACCTTTCCTGCCAAGCTCATCCAGCTTTCTCCTATGACTGTCATGGGATGGGAATGGCCGCCGACCCGGACGTTCCGTGGCTTCGCGCACATTTCTAAGGCCGACGAGCGCTTGCGGCCTTCCATGAACGGCAGCATGGATGTTGTGATCGATCGCAGTCCGAACGCGATCATAGTGCCCTCAAAGGCAGTCTTTGCCGAGAACGGCAAGCCGGTCGTTTGGGTGGTTGATGGAAATTCCCACCGCATGGTTTCGATCGAAGTGCTCGCGCGAAATCCTGACGAAGTCGCAGTCAAGGGTATTACCGAGTCCACGCAGGTTGCTCTGCTCGAGCCCGAGCAAAAAGGGAAGAGCTAAATGCGTGCTCGAATCGCTGCAAGCCTTCTTGTCATCTTCATCCTCGCGCTGGCAGGCTGGGGAGCCCACAAACTGGGAGGCGCCGCCACGCTCGAAGCGAAACCGGACACGCCGATCCCGAGTGCGGCAGTGAAGCGAGGAGACATCGAGTTCACCGTCAGCGCGAAAGGCGAGTTGCAGGGCGGAAATTCCGAAATGCTCTCGGCCTCAATGGCTGGCGGCGGATCCCTCGCTCTGACATTCCCTTCGCGGCTCCGGCGACCTCGTGAAGGAAGGGGATGTCGTCGCGCAGTTCGATCCGACTGAACAGGAGTTTCGGCTTAGGGAAGCGCGAGCCGATCTAGCCGAGGCCGAGCAGCAAGTTGTCCAGGTAACCGCTGAAAGTGAAGCGAAGGAAGAAGAAGCCCGTTACGAGCTGTTGAAAGCGCGTTCGGAATTGAAGTTGGCCGAACTCGAGACTCGCCGCAACGAGTTGCTTTCGCGGATCGCCGCTCGCCAGAATGACCTTGCTTTAGCCGCGGCAACCGACAAGGTGAAGCAGCTCGAGAAAGATTACGAGGATCGCGTCGGGGCCGCCCGTGCGGGCATCGCTATGCAGGAAGCTGCCCGCACGAAGGCGCAGGTTGGCGCAGAGACGGCGCAACGGAACATCGATTCGATGACTCTAAAAGCCAAGACAGCCGGCTACGTCGCAATCCAGCAGAATACGCAAGGCAATTTCAACTGGGGTAGCTACTTGCCAGCTTTGCAAATCGGGGACAACGTTCGCGCTGGAATGGCGGTCGCGCAGATCCCCGACCTGAAGAACTGGGAAGTGACAGCGCGTATCGGCGAGCTCGATCGTGGTCATCTGTCCGTCGGTCAACTGACCGACATCGATGTTGTAGCGCTGCCGGGCAAGAAGTTCAAAGGCAAGGTTACGACCATCGGTGGTACAACCGGGCCCCTCTGGAATCGTCGCTTTGAATGCAAGATAGCTGTTGGCGACCCTTCGGCAGAGCTCCGTCCTGGCATGAGCGTGCGAATGGTCATCAGCACACAAACGCTAAAAAGCGTGCTCTGGCTGCCATCCCAAGCGCTGTTTGAAAGCGATGGACGCAAGTTCGTCTACGTACGCGAGGGCGCGTCATTCACACCGCGCGATGTGACGCTGGTGCGCCGCAGCGAGAGCAGTGTCGTCGTGGATGGCTTGAAGGAGGGCGAGCTGGTTGCGCTCGCAGATCCCGACCAAATGCGTGAGAAGAATACAGCCCAGAAGGGTGGCGCGATCCAGGCGATTCAGCGATGATCTGGGCAGATCTTGGTCAAGCCGCCGCGAACCTGCGCGCACAGAAGACACGCACGCTGCTCACAGCGCTCGGCATCGTGTTTGGTGTCGGTAGCGTCATCGGCATGCTTGCCATCGGAGCGGGCGCGCGCGAAGAGTCGCTGAAGTTTATCGAGCAACTCGGTGTTCGCAATGTATTGATTGATTCGCGTCCGGCGACGAATGACCAGGAACTGCAACAGCGCCGTCGTTGCTCCGAAGGGTTGAACGAACGCGACGTCCGCATACTCGAAGCCAATATCGATTTGCTCGAAACTCTCTCTCCACGACGCGTGCTGAGACCGGCGCGCGTACTTCCGAAGCCATCCAAACAGACTCCCGATCTTTACGGCGTTCGGCCTTCGTTTGCTGCCATCCACAATCTGCAGCCTGCAGACGGCCGCTTCTTGACCGCTGAAGATAATCTGCGGAGTTGGCCCCTATGCGTGCTAGGCGCCAGCGCCAAAATCGAACTGCTCGGCTACGGTCCGGGTGTCGGCAAGTTCGTCAAAGCGAATGATACATGGCTCGAAGTTGTGGGTGTTCTGCGCGAGCGCATCAAGGCTGGTGAAGGGAGTAAGGGCGGGGAAATGGAGGATCCGAACAACATTATCTATGTGCCGTTCAATACATTTCAGTACCGGTTCTGGGATATGTCTGCTTATTTGAAAGACGAACTCGATGGTGTCGACATGCGCTTGAAAGCCGGCGCCGACAGCATTCAGGTCGCCAAAGTGGTGACGTCTATCTTGAATCAGACTCACAACAACACGCAGGATTTTAGCGTGACTATCCCCGCCGCGTTACTTGCCCAACAGCAGAGAACACAAACGATCTTTACTTACGTCATGGTCGCCATCGCGGCGATCTCGCTGCTCGTCGGCGGCATCGGGATCATGAACATCGTCCTCGCTACCGTGATGGAACGCACGCGAGAAATTGGAATCCGACGCGCAATCGGCGCCCGCCAGATGGACATTCTCCGGCAATTCCTTACCGAATCCGCCATGATCTCTGTCGCGGGCGGCATTCTCGGAATCGGCTGCGGGTTCTTCCTTTCTTGGCTAATCGCGCGCACCGCTGAGTGGAAGACAATCGTCACGACAAGCTCCGTTGTCATTGCCTTCGCCGTGTCCGTATTCATTGGCATCGTCTTCGGTATCTATCCCGCCTTCAAGGCGTCGCGCATCGACCCGATTGACGCACTACGATACGAATAACCAGTTTTACCCTCACGAATCGCTAGAATGAAAGTTCCCATCGGGAATTTTCAATGCAAATGCAATTCTGGAAGAAGCTTCAGCAGTCGATCGGCGGCTATACCCGTCGCGACCTATTTCGGGCAGGCGGACTGCTCGCCGCCGCGCAAGGACTCAGCGGGCTAGGGAGCCGCGCCGCAGCCGAACCGTTGCAACTCGGTTCGAAGATGTACGAATCCATCGGTGTCCGGCCCGTACTGAATGCGCGCGGCACGTTCACGATAATTACCGGATCGCAAACTCTACCGGAAGTGAAAAAGGCCATGGACGAGGCCTCCCGACACTATGTTCAGCTTGATGAGCTGATGGAAGGTGTGGGCAAGCGCCTCGCCGAGATTACAAAGGCCGAGTGGGGGATCGTTACCTCCGGTTGCTGCGCAGCACTTACCCACTTCACCGCCGCTGCGATTGCCGGCTTTAATCCCGAGCGCATGCAGCGTCTCCCGGATCTCACCGGTTTGAAAGACGAGGTGATCATCCCGGCCTATTCGCGCAATCAATACGATCACGCGATCCGTATGCTCGGTGTCAAAGTAGTCGAAGTGCGCGACATGGCGGCTCTGCAGGCCGCCGCAGGTGACAGGACTGCGCTTATCTATATTCTTGCGGGACGCGGAGATGATGGGCCTCTCGGGACCAAGGCCGTCTCGGATTTCGCAAAGACCAAAAATATCCCAGTCATTGTCGACGCAGCCGCCGAGATTCTGACAATCCCTAATGTCCATTTGGAACGCGGCGCTACCGCTGTCGCTTATAGCGGCGGCAAATGTATCCGCGGTCCGCAGGCGGCTGGACTTCTACTGGGTGAGAAGAGCCTGCTACAAGCTGCTTGGATTAATAGTGCTCCCCATCATGCTTTCGGACGATCCTTGAAGGTCGGCAAGGAAGAGATCATGGGGATGCTGGCTGCAGTCGAGATGTGGACGAAGCGCGACCACAAAGCGGAATGGCGCGAGTGGGAGGCGAGACTGAGCGCCATCTCAGCGCGTGTCACTCAGATCGAAGGCGTAACAGCAAGCATCGTTCAACCAGGCGATGGACTTTCCAATCGGACTCCCACTTTGCGCGTGCAATGGGATGGGGCGAAGTTGGGAGTAACAGGACAGGAAGTCGCCAAAACGCTTCTTGACGGCGAACCGCGTATAGTTGTCGCCAATGCTTCTGGGAATAGACCCGCCATGATGGCGAGTTCGGTTTCCATCGTCGCGTATATGATGATGCCAGGCGAAGAGAAGATTGTGGCGGAAAGCATTAACGCCGTGTTATCGAAGCCGCCCAAGATTGAGACGCCGCCTGCCTCCACCGCGCAACCTGTACCCGTTGACGGTCAATGGGACGTCAAGCTCGACTTCGGGAGAGGATCGGCAACACATACAGTTTTGTTCGAGCAGGATGGCGCCAAGCTGGTCGGAACGCATCGCGGTGAGTTTGCCGCAGGCGATCTGAATGGCGCAGTCAACGGCAACACGGTACGATTCCGGAGTACCCTGCCTTCGATCGGTTCACGCGTTTCATTCGACTTCTCGGGGACCGTGGAAGGCAATAAACTGGCTGGTACGGTGAATCTCGGAGAATACGGCCAGGCAAACTGGACTGCTCAACGTCATGAGTACCGCTCCGGCGGCGGACGCCGCGGATAACAATAGGAGGCATGAAATGAAAGACCAATCGAATCGACGTAACTTCCTCACTCGTGGTGGCGCGGTGGTTGGAGTCGCCGCCGTCAGCGCGCTTCCAGCGGCTGCTCAAGATAAGCCAGTGAAGAAAGTTCACTATCGCAACGGCAAAAAGCCGGAGAAGACACCTCGATTCAACAGCACCATCACATTCGGGAATCTTGTTTTCATCGCCGGTGTGGGCGCCCACTTCGAAGGCGATATCAAGGCGCACACAAAGCACGTTCTGGATCAGATCCAGAAGCAGCTTGAAAGCGTGGGCTCGTCCATGGACAAATGCCTGAAGTGCAACGTCTACTTGAACGACCTCAAGGATTACGACGCCATGAACGAAGCGTTCCAGGGACGTTTCGGCGAGGAGCCTCCGGTTCGCACCACGATCGCCGCGGCCGGCGGAATCCCGGGTAATTCCTTGGTTGAAATCGACGTTATAGCGACCCTGTAGGCAATTAGAAGCTTACCCGCAAGCCAAGCTGAATCGCGCGAGCTGCTCGGGCGCTCAATACCGTGCCGAAGTTCGCCGCTCCGAATACGTGACCAGGCAACTCAAAGTTCGCGTGGTTCAGCAGGTTATAGAACTCGCTCCGCGCATCCAGCTTGAACCGCTCGGTCACCGGAAATTCCTTCGAAACCGTCAGATCGATCGTCTGCAAACCATCTCCGCGCAGTCCTGAACGCGGCGAGTTTCCGAACGTGAACTGAGCCGGAGCCGCGAAAGCTCCGGTATCGAACCATCGCGATAATGTGCGTTCGCCTGACGGCAGGTTCGGATTGCCAAGAAGGTTCGGACGAAGCGAGCCCGCGCTAAAAGCATTCGTCGTGTTTGCGGCCGTCACAACCGTGAATGGAGGCCCACTCTGCAGCGTCGCCAGGATCCCGATATTCCACGATCCCGCAAGCCATCGTGTCCAATTCCGATTGGCGAACGTAGGCGTCTGATAGAGACCTGTCAACACCACTCGATGCGGCACATCAGACCCGCTCAGGCCCTTGTCCAACCGCCGGTTGTATGCGTCCATGTAGCTCCCCGGATCACCATACTCATCGGCTCCGGCTACATCGTCGATAAACTTCGAGAACGTGTAGTGCGCGAGTACCGAAAACCCATGAGCAAATCGACGCTCCAAACGAGCATATCCGCTGTGATACGAAGAATTGCCGATCGACGGATTGATCCAATACACATTCGAGAACTGCGGGAACGGGCGGCGTGCCTGAGCATCACCCGGACCCATCAGCCCAGGCGCTACTTGGTTCAGCGTTAGATCGTTGGCAGTCAAATGATGACTGATGTTGGCCATATATCCGACCTCGACGACTGTTTCCGATGCCACTTCGCGCTGGATGTTGAAGTTGTATTGGTACGACGTTGGGGAAACCTGGTCTTGCTTGAAGAAGCCGACCGACAACACCGGTCGTTGACCGGCAGCGACCGCTCCGAATGCGTCATCAAGCGGAGGTCGCGTCATAGGCGGCATACCGTTACGGAGTTGCAAAGCGCTAAGGAACTCCGCCTGGGGAACAACAAGACTTGCTGAAGTCGAGAATCCCGTTGAGGCGGTATCGCCCACCGTGTTGCTTACGGTAGACCCGTAGAAGACACCGACGCCGCTGCGAATCACCGTCTCTTTGGCAAAAGGCAGGCGGTACGCAAAGCCGATTCGTGGACCGATGTTGTTCCAATCCGTTCGAAACGCGTTCCTCGGCGTTCCATTACGACCCGAGAATGTGACCACTCCGGGAGTTCCTGAAACCGGATTGATGCGAGCAAGATCGAAAGAATTCTGGCTGTCATCGATCGATCGTCGTGGCAGTTCTGTCTCCCAGCGCAAGCCAAGATTCAACGTGAGCCGGGCAGTAATCCGCCAATCGTCCTGCACATATCCAGCTAGATAGTACGCGCGCGTGTTGATCTGGTCTGAGATCTGTATGTTTGCCGAGTTCGCTTCCCCTAACAGGAAACTCGCCAAGGCGTCGCCACTGGTGACAACACCAGGCAGACTCGTGTACTGCGGAACGAACTGGAAGATTCCCGATGATCCGCGATCCCGAATCTCGTTGTTGCCTGCCCGGCGGTATTCAAAGCCGAACTTCACCGCATGATTGCCGCGAAACCATGACAACGCTTCGAGAATCTGTGTGTCGCGAATCGGCGTTTGGATTCGTCCCGGAGGGGCGCTCAGCGACGAGTACCCCGGAATGACAAAGTTCGGAAAAGCTGTCTTGCTGACGCCTTGCAGTCCGATGCCTCCGGCAAGGTCTTCATCCCAGCCATAACGCTTGTCGATGAATCGACGTTGGAAGAATGTGACTTTCAGATCATTCACGAGCGAAGGACTAAACACATGCGCATAGCTGCCGAGGATGCTCTGCACCCGGACATCGGTGAAATTAGCCGATGGATCGGATTCCGGAATTCCGAAGGCGCCTTGATTGTCGATGCCCGCATCGTTGATGTAGTACCGGGCACTGAATGTATCGGTCGGACGAAATTGGTGGTCAAGCTTGCCGACGAAGATGTTTCGTCCAAGTGCCGAGTTATTGTTGCCACTGAAGTTGTTGGCTCCGGTGCTGGTACCTGCCCGGTTCGGAACCGGCCAGTATTGCAATGCTGCTTGCGAAACAGGATCGAAGCGATTCCCAGGAATACGATTTCCCGGAAACGGCTGGCGATCGCGGCCCTGCGTCGTCAATGGATCGTAGATGAGGATTGTGTTGCCAGCCGAGTTTCGCAGGCCCGAAAAATCGCCCTCTCTCTGAGCCAGTGTGGGAACCGTCAACAATGGTGTGACGCTCGAAACTTGCTGCGTGCGTTCCCAGGAAGCGAAGAAGTGCGTCTGATTGCGCCGGATCGGACCACCCACTGCAAAGCCATACTGGTTCAATCGGAGCGGCGGTCTTTCCCGCGCAAAGAAATTCCGCGCATCAAGCGCGCTGTTTCGCAGAAACTCGAAAAGGCTGCCGTGAAAATCATTCCCGCCAGATCGTGTCGTTAGACTGATCACTCCGCCGGACGAGTGTCCGTACTCGGCTGAGTAGTTGTTGCTGATGACTCGGAATTCCTGCATTGCGTCCATTGGCAGACTAGTCATTTGCATCGGCCGTGTCAGTCCTGAGGCGTTGGTCGCGTTTCCACCATCGAGTGAAAAATGTTGGTTGCGTCCGCGGCCTCCTGCCACCGAAAACACCGGGTAATTCTCCGCGCCCTGACCTGGATCGATCATCACTACACCGGGCGCAAGCGCGACCAACGACGATGCGGCGCGGTTCGGCATCGGCAGCCCAGCGACCATGCGCCGATTAATCAACTGGCCAACGCTCTGCGATTGCGTTTCGGCCAATAGCGCCGACTCAGTGATCGTGACAATCTCGCTCGTTGCGCCGATCTTCAGCGTGAGATCTGCCAAGACGGTTTGTCCGGTGGTCACCACCAGACCCCGACGGACGAGGTTCTCGAAGCCTGCTTTGGTCGCCTCCACCCGATAGCTTCCTGGAAGCAGCGAAGGAA
>DASQLD010000185.1:0-4519 GCA_035630195.1 Bryobacteraceae bacterium | reverse complement strand
GCCTCCCGTAAAAGCTGTGACTTGTCGCGACCCGTCGTCTGGACGATTCGATCGAGGGCAGATTCCTGTTCCGGAGTGAGAGTCACTTCCATATTTCCAGTTTACCTAGACGACCAGCTTCCAGGGTTTGCGCTCGTCGCGAGAGAGGTATTTGCGGGCTTCCGACTGCTTAACCGTCCAATTCTTTTCGTCCCAATCCACGCGCATTTTTGCTCTTAATGAGACGTTTGCGAGGAGGCAGGTAGTTGTCGAGCGCTGACAGATCTCGATGTCGGACGCAGGCTTTTCGCGCGTCTTGACACAGGCGAGGAAGTTTTCCCAGTGAGCTCGGTTTTGATTGTTGCCGGATTTTACGATAACGGGCTCGGCTCCTTTTGCCTCTTCAAAGAGCTGGTACTCGGACCGGTCAATGAAGAGTGTGCCCTTATCGCCGTGGAATGTGGTTCCGTAGCTCTTGTTGTTCAACGTCAGTGAGTTGTTGTTGCCGTAGCGGTTCTCGTAGGTGGCGAGGAAGCCGGGGTACTCGTAGGAGGCAACTATAGTGTCCGGGGTCTCGCGATTGTCCTTGAGACGGAATTTTTCGCCGAAGGTGTTCACCGACTTAGGCATGACCTCATTGAACGCCATTTGCACGATGTCGAGGAGATGGACTCCCCAGTCGGTCATCATGCCGCCGGCGTAGTCCCAAAACCAACGGAAGTGCGAGAACTGTTTCGGATCGACGCCGAACCGATTTGCATTGAAGGGACGCTTCGGCGCGGGGCCCAGCCACATGTCCCAGTCGAGTCCGGCGGGTGGTTCTCCGTCCGGTGGATTTCCGATCCCTTCGACGGGCGTATTGCCATAGTTCCACGTTCGGCAGAAGGTCACATTGCCAATCTCACCCGCCTTAATGAGTTCAGCCGCCTTTTTAAAGTGATCGCCGGAGCGCTGCTGCGTTCCGGCTTGTACCACGCGCTTGTATTTGCGGGCCGCTTCGACCATCTTCCGACCCTCTTCGACAGTCACGCAGATGGGCTTTTCGACGTAGACGTCTTTGCCTGCCTTGCATGCTTCCACCATCATGTAGGGATGCCAGTGGTCCGGAGTCGCAATGCAGACGATATCGACTGACTTGTCCGCCAGGACTTCCCGGAAATCGCGCAGAGACTTGACTCCGGGGAAATTCGCGTTTGCCATCGAAGTCGCTTTTTCGAGGTTGGGTGGATAGATGTCGCAGACCGCAGACACCGCGAGATTCTCCTGTTTCATCGCGACTTGGAGGTTCCCCTGTCCCATGCGACCCATGCCGATGAAGGCGGCGTTGACTTTGTCGTTAGCGCCTTTCAGGTTACCCGTGAAGATGTTTGTGGTCAGCGCGGCTGCTCCCGCGGTCTTTAGAAAATCTCGGCGATCGGCTTCCATTTCTATCCTTTTACGACAACGTTCACGAGTTTATCCGGAACAACGATTATCTTTACGATCTGTTTATCTTGAAGGTGCGCTTGAATTTTATCATCGGCTTTTGTCAAACGCTCGAGTTCTTCGCGTTCGGTTCCGAATGGCACGATGACTTTGCTGCGGAGCTTGCCGTTGACTTGCAAGATGACCTCAGCGCCTTCTTCCCTGGCCAGTTCCTCATCGTATTCGGGCCATTGCTGACGAAACACAGGACCGGAGTTACCCATGTTCTCCCAGAGTTCTTGTGTCATATAGGGTGCGAACGGCGCCAGCATCAGCGTTAGTTTTTCGAGAAGATCTCGACGCACCTGAGAGGAGAGCTCCGGCTCGAGCGCGTAGGCTTCGTTGACGAGTTCCATCATCGCGGCGATAGAGGTGTTGAAGTGCCACCGTGTCTCGAAATCGTCAGTTACTTTGCGCAACGTCTGATGGAGCTTGCGCTGAATCTTGCGGTCCGCCCCAGTGGTCTCAGCGCCAGACTCCACATCCAGGTTCCTCGTGATGAAGCGAAACACGCGGCCCAGAAACCGGAGACAGCCTTCTGCGCCGGCGTCCGTCCATTCGAGATCGCGCTCTGGAGGCGCAGCGAACAACTCAAACACACGTCCGGTGTCGGCGCCGAAACGGTCGATCATCTCATCCGCACTTACGACGTTGCCCTTATTCTTGGACATCTTTGCGCCGTCTTTGATGACCATGCCTTGCGTGAAGAGACGCTTGACCGGCTCGTCATTTGAGATTATGCCGATGTCCCGCATCATCTTGGTCCAGAAGCGGGAATAGATGAGGTGCAGAATGGCGTGCTCGACTCCGCCGATGTACTGATCTATCGGGAACCAGTAGGCGATCTTGTTCGAATCGAACGGCGCTTGGCTATTGTGCGCGTCGCAGTAGCGGTAGAAGTACCACGAGGAGTCGACGAATGTGTCCATCGTGTCCGTCTCACGGCGAGCTGGCCCGCCACACGTCGGGCACGTGGTATTCAGAAACTCGGGAACATTTTCGAGCGGCGAGCGACCCTTGCCCGTAATCTCTATATTTGTCGGCAGGATCACCGGAAGTTGATCGTCCGGTACGGCCACGATGCCGCACTTGGCGCAATGAATGACAGGTATGGGTGTACCCCAATAGCGCTGGCGCGAAATACCCCAGTCTTTTAGACGATACGTGATGGCCTTCTCGCCGAAGCCTTCGCGTTTGGCTTTGGCAGTCATCCGGCGTTGCCCATCGGAGGTGCTAAGTTTTGAGTATTCGCCAGAGTTCTCGAGAATACCGTAGCCGGTAAACGGCTCGGTCATTGTCGCGGCGTCGCCCAACTCTCCATCGACTGGACGAATCACGGGCCGGACGGCAATGTCGTACTTCCTGCAGAACTCGAAATCACGCTCGTCGTGCGCGGGAACGGCCATGATCGCCCCAGTGCCGTAGCCCATCAGAACGAAGTTGCCGATCCAGATGGGAAGCTTATCGCCGTTGAACGGATTAATTGCGTAATGTCCGGTGAAGAGGCCTTCCTTCTCTATCTCGCCCTGATCCTTGTTGGCGCCCTGAGTATCGATCATTGCCTTGATGTCACGCTTCAACTCCGGACTGGATAAGAATGGTGCCAGCGGATGTGTCGGCGCGAGAATGACACATGTTGCGCCATAGATGGTGTCGATACGGGTCGTGAATACCCTGATCTTTTCACTGGAGGATTCGTGCTTGAAGTCGACTTCGGCTCCTTCTGACCGGCCAATCCAATTGCGCTGCATCGCGAGCACTCGATCGGGCCATCCGCCTTCGAGCTTCCCGGTGTCGTCGAGCAATTCGTCCGCATATTTCGTGATGCGGAGAAACCACTGTTCGAGCTCGCGCTGCTCGACAGGTGTGGTTTCGTGGCGCCAGCAGCAACCATCGACAACCTGCTCGTTGGCCAGGACGGTGGCGCACTCAGGACACCAATTGACCAATGCTTTCCGGCGATAGGCAATGCCGGCTTCGAGCATGCGCAAGAAAAACCACTGGTTCCACTTGTAGTATTCGGGCTCGCAGGTGGAAACTTCGAGGTCCCAATCGTAGCTGAAGCCCATGCGATTGTGCTGACGCTTCATCGCTTCGATATTTGCAAGCGTCCACTCGCGCGGTTGACGGTTGTTCTTGATCGCCGCATTTTCCGCGGGCAGACCGAACGCGTCCCAACCCATCGGATGAAGCACATTGAAGCCGCGCATCCACTTATAGCGGGCGAGAGCATCCCCGATGGAATAGTTGCGGAGGTGGCCGACGTGCAGGGCGCCGCTGGGGTATGGCAGCATTTCGAGCACGTAGTATTTGGGCTTAGAACGGTCCGCCAACGGCTTGTACAGATCGGGATCCGCCATCCAGCGGTCGTGCCACTTCAATTCGATTTCTTTGTGATCGTACGGCTTTTCCGGCATGGGAAATTCTAGGGTAACGCACGGGTTGCTTGCGCCGAACGAGATTGGACGCGAACGTCCGTCTGCGCTGAGCTTTCTGCCGCGGTGTTGGCTCGGGCGCCGATTGCGAAGCGAAGCCAACGGGCTCAGCCGGCTCTGCTTGGGCTTGCTCGCTGGGCTTCATAGTCTCCGCGATCGCTTCTTCGATCAGAGCCTGCGCGCGCTCGGCTCGCACCTTGTTGAGTTCCAGTGTGGCTTTATCGTATTCACGCTGAACGGATGTCTGATAGCGAAGGATAAGCTTCAAGCGAGCGCTTTCGGCCGGGTTGATGAAGAGATTGGCGAGGGCAACATTCGGGTCGGCATACGGGTGCTCTTCGCAGTATGCGTTGACACGATCGCTGTAGAACGCGTCTTCGACTCCCATGAAGCGCTTCAATCGCCAAGCGGCGGCGACAATGCGATTGACCAGAGTTTCCTCAATGAGGGACTGAGGGTTCAGTTCGGCAAAGAAACTCTCGCGAAAGGCCTCATATTGATCGCGACTTTCGCCGGGAATGACTACCCGTTTGCTGGCGAGTCCATGGCTGATGCCGTTAAAACGACTGCGCTCGGTGTTTCGTGGTCCCGTGGACATTTGCGCGTTGGCGCGGTTGGCTGCGAGCTTGGCTGCGGTCAAA
>DASQLD010000184.1:0-32764 GCA_035630195.1 Bryobacteraceae bacterium | reverse complement strand
CCTTGTGGCTGAACATCACATACGTCGGAATCTGGTAAATACGCGCCCATCGGATCTCACGTTTAGCTTTCGCAAATTCCGTAAGCTTTTGAATTGCCGGGCTGTCCGTCTTCACAGCAGCGTGACACCCCATGCAAACCTGGGCCTGGGGAATTCCCATGATTTCACCCGGATCCTTGTTCGGATGGCACATGTTGCATTTCAGCTTCAGTTCGCCAACGTGCTTCTTATGGCTGTAAGGAATCGGTTGCTCAGGCGGAGCTTTTTGTGGAGTCTGCGCAATGGCGGCTCCGATGAACAACACAGCGATATATTTCAACATCATCAGATTTCGCGTTGTTTCAGCTGTTCGGCCAGATGCTCGGATGCCCGCATCGATAAGGCAAGAATCGTCATCGTCGGATTCTGCGATCCGCCTGTGACGAAGCTGCTGCCATCGACAACGTAGAGATTCTTGATGTCATGGCTTTGGTTCCATTTGTTCAGCACGCTCGTTCTTGGATTGTCGCCCATGCGGCAAGTCCCGAGCTCGTGAATGCTATAACCGGGCGGGAACATGCGATCTGTCCGATGTAAAACTTCGAACTTCGCTGCCCGGCAGATTTCGCCTAAAGTCTCGACTGCGTCCTTTGCCATGTTGAACTCGTTATCCGTATATTTGCACTGAAAGTTCAACACCGGAATTCCCCACGTGTCGACCACGTTCTTATCGATGCGTACATGATTCTCGAAGCGAGGCAGCACCTCGCCCATCAACGTTGCGCCAAAACCCGCGCCGCGAGCGTTATCGAGATCCTTCTGCAGTTCTTCTCCCCAGGATGGGAAATACCGCGCGTCAGGAGTGCCGCCCGTGGAAAAGTCGAACGCATACCCGCGAATGAAGTTCTTCTCTTTCGTTTTGATGTTCCGGAAGCGCGGTATGTATCCTGCTCCTCCGACCAACCCGCGACTGCTCTTACCATTCTGAGCTTCGGGAATTAGCGCCACGACGCTATTGCTCATATAAAACTGGTCATGCAGATAGTGGCCGAGCACACCGCTTGAATTGGCCATCTTTGAGTTCAACAGAATGCGCGTACTCTCCAGGCACGATGCGCCCAGCACAACTGACCTCGCTTTCGCATGGAGTTCGCGCCCCGATTGCCGGTCTACGAAATGCGCGCCATTGACCAGACCCGTTTTATTGTCGACGCTAATCTCGCGAACCACGGCATTCGGGACCACCGTCACATTGCCACTCGCTACTGCATCCGGCAGCAGCAGATTGAAAGAGCTCGCAAGGCTCCCGTCACCCAGCGCGCGCCGGATCTTCGTAACGGTCATGCCATAAGGCTTACCTGCTTCCGCGATCCGCTTCGATGCCTGGCTGTCGGGTGACTTGTCCTCGACGAAGATGCCATCCGGTAGCTGAGCCAGACCTTCCTTACGCCCCGACACTCGGAAAATCGGCTCGACGCGATCGTAGAACGGCGATAGGTCGGCGTGGCTGATAGGCCAGTTCTCGCCGAACCCATCGTGATCCTTCGCCTTGAACTCGTAATCGCTCAACCGGAACGACATGCGGGCCCAGAAGTTCGATTTCCCTCCGATCATCCGCACGCGAACCCAGTTGTATGGCTGCTTCGGATCGTGCGTGTAGGGGACTTGTGACTCGTCAACCCACTGATTCGCGTTAAACTCGTTGGCTTGAAAAACGTGAGGTAGCCGGCCAGGCTTTCCGAATCCTCGATAAGGTAATTCGTAGACGGGCTTTGTACCTCGATTGCGCTGAAAGTCCACTTGTGGGCCGGCATCCAGCAGCAGGCATTTCACGCCTTTCTTCGCGAGCGTGTACGCGGCCATTCCTCCCGAAGCGCCGGAACCGATGATCAAAACGTCGTATTCTTTCGAAGCCATGAAGTTCCTAGTCGAGTCGATACCAGTACAGGCCGATGCCCCCGGCCCCACGTCTGCCGCCCGAAGATGCCGCCGACGCATACTCGCGAGAGTTGATCGTCGCCGTACGTACATCCTTCTTTGCCTCCCGCAAAAATCGGGCAAGCGGATCCGTGGGAGGGTCAAAAGCCCAAGCCTCGCGGAGCGGAACCAGTAGCGTAGCTGTCTGCGTACTGTCCAGATCGGCGAACATCTTACTGAAGCGTTTCTTCGCCTGCGTGTTCAACTGGTCGAGCCCTACTTTGTAGAGTTGCTGCCGATCCGGTGGCGACTCGCTAATCAAAAAATCAAGGAACTCGGGCGCGCCGGCTTCTAACGCTCCGGGAGCGCCATTCATCGGCGGCATGATCGTCTCGCTGAGTTTCCGCAGCGCGCTAAACTGCGCGGGCGTGAAGTATCGTGGCGCCATATTGGCAACCTCATCGGCGACCGCCGTCTCTATTCTTACCGGCGCCGTCATTGCACTCGGCGCACGATTCAGAGGAGCCGGCGGTTGCGTCGCGTCGATTGGAGGCGGAGCCGGCGATGTCGGTGCCGGAGCGTTACTTGGGGCCGCTGTTTGCTGTGCTACCAGCGAGGGCGCCAGTGGCGCCGCGGCCATGGCTTTAAAGAAGCGTCTGCGTTTCATAGGTGTCGCTCTTGTTACTAACTACTCTACTAATCGGAATCGGACGATGCCAAGCCGCCTTATATAATCACTAATACATTTCCGCATGCAGTGTCTTTATCGATATATAGTCTGCGGCGCGATCTGCGCCGGAATGGCTTTTGCCGCCGATCCCGATTTTTCTGGAACCTGGACGCTGAATGAGTCTCGTAGCGAACAGCACCGCCTACCCGTGGTTCCATGGAAAACGATCACAGTGGAACATAAGGATACGCAGGTTCGCTGCGTTCCGGTCGAAACCGCGTCCGATCCGAAGAGAGCAGCGATGATGAAATTCGTTACGACTGGGAAGGAAGTGGCGCATCCTCTCGGCGACGCTTCGGGGAAGAGCATCGCGAAGTGGGAAGGCTCGGCGCTGCTGATTAATACGCTTGTCAGCGGTCCACGCAGCTATACACAGATGGATCGCTGGAAACTTTCCCGCGATGGCCTTGTCCTCACCATTCGCAGACAGATCGTGAACCTTCACGGAGACTCGGAATCGACTCTCGTATACGAAAAAAACCAATGACTCGAATTGCTCTCATCTTAATGCTCGCGGGATTACAACTCGGCGCACAGGTGGAGCCGCCGAATTCATCGGGTGTTTCAATGGGACACCTCCACATCATCACTCCCGATCCCACGGCCCATCGTAAGCTCTGGATCGACGTGCTCGGTGGAAAGCTCGTCAAGGCAGGCCCGGTGGAATTCGCGATGTTTCCAGGGGTGCTCGTCGGGTTCCGATCCGGCCCGTCCAGCGGGGGAAGCGTCGGCTCCATCATCGATCATCTTGGCTTCGCCGTGAAGGATTTCGAAGGCACGAAGGCAAAGATCGAAGCTGCCGCAAAAATTGTCAGCGTCAACGAGACGTCACGCCAGTTCTTCGCTCTCTTTCCAGGCGACGTCACTGTGGAGTTCACTGAGGATAAGAACCAGAATGTGCCGATAAGACATCACCACATTCACTTTGCGACGCCTCAGGAAGACGCAATGCGAGCTTGGTACGCGAAGCTGTTTGGCGCGATTCCTGGTATGAGAGGCAAGTTCAAAGCAGCCGATCTTCCCGGTGTAAATCTTTCGTGGAAGCCGGTCGACAAACCTACCTTACCCAGCAAGGGCAGGGTAATGGATCACGTCGGTTTCGAAGGAAAGATATACAGGGTTTCGCTAAGAAAGCCGTTGAAGCCGGCGCGACAATCCAAATGCAGCCAACCAAGCGCCCGGATCTCGGACTGACGATATCCTTTCTCACCGATCCGTGGGGTACGCAGATTGAATTAACAGAAGGATTATTAGCTCTAAAATAGTCGTCCGAACACAAGGCGCTTACGGCTTGCAAACTGTCCTAGAACAACCCGCGCTTCTGCTTCGCCATTCCGGACATCGCCACCGCCAGGGCAGCAGCTCCCAAACTCTTTACAAGCGTGGGATTTTCGGAATAGAAGTCGCTCACGCGATCAATAATGCTCGGGTCTTTCTGCTCAGCCTCACGCGCCAATTCTTCTACGGCGGCAGGGGGTATCTGTTCCGCCTGTTGCGGTGTGATCTGGCCGGCGCCCTGGTTCAGCAGTCCGCCGAGTTGCTGCAACAGACCGCCTGATAACAGCGCCGGTCCGGCCACTGAAATCAGTTGGTTGAGTATGTTCGCGCGATCTGTGCCGCTCGAGTTCCCGAACAACTGGCCAAGCATATTCGGAAATGGCGGCGTCTGGTCGGAACGAAAAGCTTCCGACAACCCGTGCGACATTGCGTCACGAGGCGCCATTCTTGCGGCCTGATCGAAATCGTCTTCAGTGGACTGTGTAGGTTGATTTGCATTCGCATATTGCTGAAGCAAGCCGCCCAATTCATCGAACCAGCTCATAATGCTCCTTTACACGGCAGAAAATTATGCTAAAAACCTTTGCGCGGACCCGGCCGCCGTTCCACAAGAGGGTGTGCCTCATTCACAATGAGCGTGCGACCGAGGAAGTCCTGACCATTGCATGCGCGAATGCACCGCTCAGTAAGTTTGTCGTTCATCTCCACGAATCCGAAGCCCCGGGATTGTCCGGAGAGTCGATCCGCTGAAATACTGACGGAATTAGGTGGATAGCCGAAACGCGCGAACCAGGCGATCAACTCCCCTTCCTCGGTCTGATACGGAAGGTTGCCGACGAAAATTTTCTTTGCCAAATCCTCTATGAGACGCCATGACAACGGGTACGTTGCATCTCACGGTTAGCGATCAGCTTTGGATTTGGAAGAATCTCCGAGTCAGTGTCGTCTAAAAACAAGTGGTGGCGCATCCGGGCGGCCGCGAGATCAGCGATGAGATCATCGAGGGTTGCCGTAAGGGTGACCGCAACGCCTTTCGTGTCCTCTATGACATCTATAAGGACAAAGTCTACTCGATCGCTCTCTACTTTTTTCACGGAAACGTAGCCACTGCCAGCGACGTGACTCAGCAAGTCTTTTTGAAATTGATGACGGATTTCCAGCACTTCCGGGGCGATTCCGCGTTCTCCACCTGGCTTTATCGGCTTGTTGTAAATACATGCATCGATACGGAGCGGCGGGGCAAACGCCATCCAGCACAGATCGACCAGACCCTGTTGGAAACCATCGCCGCCGAAGGCTCACACGAACAGGACCTGGCGCAGCGGCAGATCGCAAGCTCGATACGAGACGCCATCTCTTCCTTACCGCAAAAGTTTCGACTGGCAATTTTGTTGCGGTACTTTGAGGACCTGTCCTATCAGGAAATGGCCAGCGCGCTGAACTGCTCAATGGGCACAGTCTCCTCGAGGCTCAGCCGGGGACACAAGTTGCTGGCAGGGAAGCTGGAGCCTATCCGTGAGTGGTTGGGAAAGGGGCAGAAATGATCTTCCTTGGCCATGTGAAGGATCAACTCGCTCCCTACGTCGATAGGCAACTCGACCCTCATGAGCGCAATCGTGTCGATGCGCACTTGGCCCGCTGTGAAACCTGCCGGATCAGTCTCGAACAAGTCCGCCGAGTCGGCGCGATGCTGCAATCTATACCTCTCATCGAGGCTCCGGAATCGATATGGAATGCAATCGAAGCCGCGGCGGACAGAAGACCGGAAGTACAGCGGTTTCAGGTTCCAGCTTGGGCTTACGCTACGGCGCTGATCTTAGTCGTGATCTTCACTGGCTACTGGGCCAGGTCGCGCCAGCCGGCAGTTCATTGGGAAATTGCCATCCTAACCAGCGACAAAGAAATCGCGGCTGTGCGATCCGTACCGGCTGGCGAGTGGATTGAGACTCCGGCATCCTCGAGAGCGCGCATCCGCGTCGGAGACATCGGTAGCGTCGACGTCGAACCCAATACTCGTATACGGCTTGGACCCAGCGGCGCCGCCGGGCATCGTTTGGAGTTGGGTAACGGCGCAATCCGCGCCAAGATCGCAGCTCCTCCCCGCTTGTTCTTTGTGGACACTCCCGCCGGCACGGCAGTCGATCTCGGATGCGAGTATCAAATTCGTTGCGACCGTACTGGAGACGGTATTTTGAACGTCGCCCAGGGATGGGTATCTTTCGAATGGCGAGGAGCCGAATCGCTGGTTCCAGCCGGAGCATCGTGTCGCATGCGCCCGGGCCGTGGTCCTGGAACACCCTGGTTTGACGACGCTCCCGGCGATCTCGTGGAAGCGCTGGAACGCTTCGATGCCAAGTCCCACTCGGCGGCGAAGGATCTCGACATCGTCCTGGCGCGCTCTCGCTCCCGCGATACGCTGACGTTGTGGAATCTGCTATCGCGCGTCGAAGCTTCTGATCGTGCTCGTATTTTCCAGAGAATGATCGAATTCGCTCCCCCTCCGGCCGGTGTAGTTAGGGAGGACATCCTGAAGCTCAGTCGCACGGCTCTAACCCACTGGAAGGATGAACTCGCATGGACCTGGTAAATAGCATAGAATGCCGGGAAGAAATCGATCCGTTGGTTCGTCCAAATTCCAAATGTCCCCGACGATTATCCGAATCCTAATTGGCGCGTCCATCGTTCTGGCGGTACAACAAACTAACGCTGGAGAGTTCACCATTCAGCTAGCCAATTCCGTGGCAGCGCAAAATTATCAGATGAAGCGATCTGCTTTCGTTTTTCGGACTGACGGCTGTGTCGCGCCAGACAAACCTGACGTCATGGCGAAGGCGGAGGGTAAAGTGAGTGGAAATCGACGATCCTTACCTCTCAAAGTTGTCGCCTCGCCGACGCCCGGAGTTTACGGTGTGTTTCGTGAATGGCCCGAAGAGGGCGTGTGGATTGTCAATCTCACGGCGCGCTGCGGTCAGGCGATCGCTGGCGCCCTCGTGGCCACAGACGGGAAGGTCTTCATTCGTGAATCCTCCACGATACTGAAGCACGCTGCGACCGAGCCCGAGATTGAAACAGCCCTGAAGAAGGCGCCAAGGCAATAAAGATTGGGAAGAAAATGCCCTCCGCTTCCGACAAACAGGTGAACAGGAGGAATACATCATGATCCGTTTCGCCTTGGCTCTTCTAGCGATACCCGTTTTCGCGTTTGAGCCCTCCAGAGTCCGGAATCCTTCGCAAGAACCGAGCCAGGTCACCGCTCACGAGTGGGGAACGTTCACCTCCGTTGCGCGAGCTGATGGAAGTTCCGCGCGATGGGCGCCTCTTTCCGGTCCCTCTGACCTCCCATGCTTTGTGGAGAGTCTGGGATCCCCCCAGTTTAAGCAGTTGTCTTCTGGCTTGGTGCGCATGGAAACACCAGTCGTGTATTTCTATTCGGCCCAGCCGACCACGTTGTCGGTTCGCGTGGGGTTCCCGCAAGGCTGGATTACTGAGTGGTATCCCCGCGCTACCAGCACGATTCCGATTGCTCTTCGAAGCGAACCGCCCTTATCGCATGCAGGTGGAGAGATTCGCTGGGACCGTGTCGAAGTCTTGCCCGATCAAGTTCCAGTCCTGCCGGTCAGCAAGGGCGCCAGCCACTATTTCGCGGCGAGAGCTACTGATGCCGCGCCGATTCGAATCGGCAATCAATGGGAGAAGCTTATCTTCTACCGTGGCGTTGGCGACTTTGCAGTGCCGCTCCGTCCCATCATCACAAGTGAAGGACGCGTTCGAGTTACGAACGCGGGCAGCGAGCCCGTTCCCGTGGCAATCCTTTTTGAAAACCGGGGCGAAAAGATTGGCTACCGTATCATCCGTTCGTTGAATGAGGCAACCGAGATCAGCCTGCCGGAACTCACCAGCGATCTCAATGCTCTGCGAGGTCAACTCGCCAACGAACTCGTGGAGTTTGGCCTGTATCGCAAAGAAGCGTTGGCGATGATCGAAACCTGGCATGACTCCTGGTTCGAGGAAGGCATGCGTCTGTTTTACATCGTTCCAAAGGCCACCGTGGACCGCCTGCTGCCACTCGAGATCAAACCCGCCCCTGCCTCGATAGCGCGAGTCTTCGTCGGACGAATTGAAATGCTCTCACCTGCGATCCGCGAGACTATCGAAACCGCCGCGAAGACCGGCGATTCCGAACGCCTGGCGAAGTTTGGTCGATTTCTTGGACCGTGGATAACTCAGATGGAGAACGAGAGGACGGGAATTCTGCGCACTGAAGCCGTACGGCGCAATTTCCAAAAGCCGTCGGCGCCGGCTTCCTGCGTTCAGTAGACGCTGTTTACCACCATAGATTTGCGCTGGCGATAGCGCTGACCACCAGCACTATCGCCGGCGTAATCATGGAAAATCGCCTGGAACGTTGTTCCCCAAATTCGAACTTACGTCGCCATTGATACTCACGAATTTCGGCATCCAGGTCGATATCAGTCATCCGGCAACTCCCACAGCGTAAAGATGGTGGGGCGTACGGCGCTGTTTATGCGCTGACGCGCCTCCGAACTCTTACTGCAAATGAGTAAGCACGTCCGCCCCAAAGCTATTGAAGCCTGAAATCGATAGATTGTCACTGGATCGCAGGTACTAGGAGTAAGGGTTATACCTCCTGGTACCTCCTAAGCCCTACCGGCTTCCGGGGATGCGCGGAGGTTGACTGACAAATGTCGCTACGTCTTTAGCGGCTTTGGTCTCCACGCCCGGCTTGTGCAAAAATCCCAGATCACGAAACCAGTCGATGTAACGATACTGCCAGGCGCCGAATGGGATACCGGCGCGGTCCGTAAGACCGCCAGTCATTCGGCTGCCATCGGGCAGGGGATCACCCGGATGCCGGCCGTTCCCGTAAACATGCATCTCAATGTTCGGCACACCGATCGCCAGCATCGCGCTAAAGTAATCCATCGCCCAGATGGCATGCCCTCTGTCACCCGACCCAGCCGTCGCAATAAAAGCTGGAGGAACATTCCGTGGGATTGGCGGAGGCGTGCGATTCCGCGCAAACGGTGTCGGACCCGGATAAATGATCCCTACGAAATCGGGTCGCGAAGTGACGCCTGTCAGAAAATGGTTCGGATCGTTATTCTTCTTGTCGAAGTCTTCGAAAAAGACCGCCGCAGGAGCCGACAATTCAGCGCCTGCCGAAAAACCCATGATGCCGATCTTGTTAGGATCGATGTTCCATTCCTTCGCATACGCGCGGACCATCCGAATCGCTTGCAGAGCATCGTTCACTGCGTCTACCTGCGGATTGTAGCCGTCGCGACGGAGTCGATTGCGCAGGATGATCGTGTTGACACCGTAGTTGTAGAAGAAGGGTACGAAGTCCGCGCCCTCGCCACCTACGTTCAGTGTGTTGTGTCCGCCGCCAGCCGCAAGAATCACAGCGGCGCCGGTATTCAGACTCCGGTCCACCGTGTGTACCTCTATGGATGGGTTGTGAATGTTCACAATGCTCGCGATACGCCCTGGGACCGTCTGGCTCATGTTGTACTGCTCGGCCTCGCGAACACGCTCCATCTTGAGAAAGGGGGAGCCCGGTGGATACAAAGGAACAACGATGCCGCCTTGCAGGATCGGCATGGGCGTATACGGCGCGTCTGTCGCCGGCGCCGGGCTGGGCAATCCTAACGCAGCCGGTAGCGGCGGCTTCACTGCCTGTGCATGGAGACTTCTTGTGAGCGATGTCAGGAAGACGAGAGCGATAGCGGCATTTCGCATACGTGAAAGCGCAATCCTATCATCCACGGCCAAGCAGGCCGACAATCTCGTCGTGACCTTTGCGCTTCGCCCACTCGTGCGGACGCGCCCACGCTTCGTCGTCCGGCAGATCAGGATCTGCGCCTTGGTTCAGTAACCACCGAACCATTTCTTTCCGCCCATCGCGCGCCGCCCAACCGAGTGGCGTTGAGGAGTAGTCGGTCTCGATCGCGTTGATATCGGCCCCCCGTTCCAAGAATACTTTTGCTATCTCGATATCGCCTTTCGCCGCGCATCGGTGAAGGTATGTGATTCCAAGCCAGTTGCGGCGGTTGGGATCAAGCCCATGATCCATGAGCCAGCGCGCATACTCGGGCGTATTTGGTATGAAACCATCCCACCAGGCTGAAGGATCAGGCGATTGCCTCAAGATATCCGGTTTATAGCGAAGCAGCAATTCCATAATCTGCCGATTATCCAGGCGTTCACCGACAGATAGCTGAGGATTAGCGCGCAGCATCGCCGCGAGTGTTGAGACATCCGCCAAGTCTGCGCTCCAGGACCCTCCATAGGATGCGATCAATTCTACGATCTCCTGAGGCGCGCCCACATGCCTTGCCATTAACATGCAGTTGCCCGACGACTCGACTTCGGCGTTCGGGTTGGCGCCATGCTCCAGCAGGAGTTTGACGATTGCATAATGCTTGCCGCCGATCGCGGCATGAAGGGCTCCGCCATGAGGCGCGATCCCAGGTTCAGGTTGATTTGGATCGGCGCCGCGGTCGAGCAGCAGCCTCACAATCTCCATGTGTCCCGCTCCCGCTGCATTGCGCAGCGGCAGACCGGTGTAATACGAATAGGGAGGCGCTTGACTGATAAGCCCAGGATTCTCATCCAGCAATTCCCGAACGCGCTGAAGATCGCCGATCTTGGTCGCCGTGCTGATGTCGTATTGCGCTCCCCGCGCCAGCAAATACCCGATCAGGACTTCGTGCCGTTGTAGCGCGGTCGCAGGCACGTCGCGCCAGCCGCGATAATGATAGTCGCCGTTGGTGATATGCAGGGGTCGAAGACCATCGGGTCGCACCGCGTTGATATCAGCGCCGCGATCGAGCAGGAAATCAATGAGGCCTATCTGCCTGGTCATCACCGCCCAATGAATCGGTTGATTCCCGCGCTCATCTGCCGCATGGATCAGCTCGGGATTGGCTTCCAACAATGAGCGTGCCTCCGCAACATCTCCCGCTTTGATGGCCGCCGCCACTGCCGCCCCCTCAGGAACGATTCGATGCCGATCCTTGAGCTTGGCTTCAAAGACCTTCTGCAGTTCTCGATATCCTCGATCTCGCGTTAGCTGGAGCAGAGAATCGCCAATCTCGTAAGCCGGATCGGCGCCTTGATCGAGCAGGTACTCAACAACCTCGCGTTGGTTCTCCCGAACTGCGAATCGCAGAGGAGAGAAATACTCGTACTCGCAATTGATCAGGCCAGGATCTTTGGCGACAAGGGACTTGATGGTTTCGAGATCGCCTGTGATGGCGGCGCATATCATGGCCCAGATATCCACGCCGCGCCCGCGCCCCCATATCTGATACTCTTCGCTCGCCAGCGACTTCGGTGGTAGCATGCGCGCTACTTTGGCCGCATGACGATCATCACTTCCCGGCATAATTGGCACTTCGCTTTTGCTCTTCGGTCTCACGCGCTTCCTGCTGCTGTTTGAGAAAATCCACCAGAGATTCCAGTGCGCCTACGATAGACCGCGCTCCTTCCGGTGTGAGGAGCGGTCCCGGGTCTGCGCCGAAAAAGTCCATCGCCCTCATAAACACGTGGTCATTTCGCCTTGGCTGTTCAATATCGATGAAAAGCATGCAAAACTCCGGATAAGTGAGATATCCATCTTCTTTCCTGACAATCGCGGCCATACTATTCTGAACCGTCTCCCATAAGCCGTTTTTCTCCGCCTCATGAGCCGGATCGGTTTGGGCGTCCTTGCGCGCAAACGCATTTTCAACTGCTCGTAGATGGTTGGCGAGTCGATCGCCCAATCGTGAATCCGCCTCAGTGAACGGAGCCAGAGTGCGAATACGTTGCGAGAAATGAAAGAACACAGATGTGTAGTACAGCGTCGACATAGGGAAGATTAACGGATAGTGCAGCCAGGCGGAAAACTCCATCGCCGCAGCCTTTGGGTCACGGCCGGGGAACAGGTTTCGGTTGCCATACTTCGGTTGCCATACTTCTTGATGTCCTCAAACCAGTTCTTCATCTGCTGCCTGGATTCGTCACGGCTCAATTTCTCTCCAACGCTCGACATGTGATCTCGAAGGAGAGTCGCGTGAAAGGGCAGCGCGTTCACGTAGGATTGTCGCAGGCGCGCAACTTGCGCCCTGGTCTCCGCTTTGAGTCGGGCTTCCATCTCAACCTCGAGCTTGGTGAGATCCGCTGCCAACTGACCTTTGATCTCGCGATCGATTAACCCCCATTGCGCACGGAGCTGCATCCAATTGACGATCGCCCCGACGAGTCCTCCATAGGCCGCAAGCTGGACCCACCAAGGGTCGGAAGGTGAAGTCCCAAACACTACCACAAGAGCGAGTGCCATCCAGCTCATTCCATATCTCCTGGGAGTCGATTCTCCCACTAAATCGTTGAGCCGAACCCTCACAGGAATGCGCGTAGACAGGGTGAGTAGCAAATCCACGCCGAGGAGCCTAATTTGAAATTGACGAAGCTTCTATTCCTATTCGTGTGCGCCATCGGGGCAGCAGCCCACGCCGACGCAGCGACGTTCGAGCTATATCAATACGGTTGGGACGCCGGCGGTCCACTCGAAATAGCTTTTACGGGTGACGATCTGAACTTGAACGGCGGGATCGATACGGAAGAACTCCTTAGCTTTACCGCCACATTTCATCTCCCCGGAGGCGGAAACGCGAAGTTGTTTCTTCCGGATATCGATGTGGGGGAATTCTTCTACGCTTCTTCGGCTGACTATTTCGTGAACGCGGGCAATTCGATTTTCAGCCTTTACGAAACCGTCTTCCCCGGTGGATCAATCGCAATTTTCAGCGATCCCACAACCTCATTCATCGCGCTGAGTGGAGAACCATTCCGGGAGGCGCCGATACCGGAACCTGGAAGCGCGGCTCTACTCGGTCTCGGAGTATTTTTCACATGGGTGGTCAGACGGACAGCCCGGTGAGACCATGAGAACGGGAACAATATTGAGCGATGATCGGCAGACGAAAATTCGGATTCGCGCTCGCGGCGTCGCTCGTTCGCGCCGCAGCTGAAACGAAGTCTCCGTATCCTCCGAGCCCTTTCATTCGATCCGTTCACTTCGACTGGGCCACACACAAGCGTGATGCCCAAGGCAGTGATAACTGGCAGTTAACCTGGCCAGACGACGACCATCTCTACGGAGCTTGGGGTGACGGTGGCGGTTTCGGCGGGACCAATTCTGACGGCCGTGTAAGCCTCGGCGTCGCGCGCATCGAAGGAGCTTGGGACAACTACAAGGAATCAATGTGTGGGGCGGCAAAAACAACCTCAAGCCGGCCCATGTCGACGGCAAGAGCTGGGGCATGATTGAGTTCGCGGCGTTCTGTTCATGTGGGTTGTTCCCGGATCCCCGTTGGCCGTGGTGCAAAAGGAAGCGCGGCTCTATCGATCGCAGGATCATGGCTTGACGTGGGAGCCGTCCTTATGGGTGTTCACCAGGAACGATGACCTGATGATTCCTACTATCTGCCAGTTCGGTCGCAATTATTCCGGCGCCAGGGATCGCTTTGTCTATCAGTACTTTATCCAACCGAGGAATGACAAAAGCGATACGATCCAACGTCCCGGAGCAGTCTATCTTGCTCGCTGCGACGGACAAAGGCTGCTAGAGCGCGAAGCTTATGAATTCTTCACAGGCATGGAGCGTGGACGCGCTGCCTGGACGAAGGAAATCACGCAAAAAAGGCCGGTTTTTGAAGACGGTGAAGGAACGGGTTGGGTGACGAGCGCGTCGTACAACGCGGGATTGAAACGTTATCTGCTGATGACGGATCATACTGCGTCGAATCGCGGGAACCTGGGGATCTTCGATGCTCCAGCACCTTGGGGACCATGGACAACCGTCATGTATCTCGACGAATCACAGGGGACGAACTTCGGCGCTGGCCGAATCGAGCCGAACACGTTCTTCTGGAATGCTCCACAAAATGGCAAAGTAAGGATGGCCTGGAATTTACCCTGGTGTTCACCGGTTCTGGTCGCGGCAGGGATAATGACAGCTTCAACCTCATCCGCGGTCGGTTCGGGACAGGGTCGCGAGAATGATGATGGGGTTGCAGAGCCGAAAAGTAATGGGCGAGGAACGACTTGAGTCTGTCGACCGGATCTATCGCGCAGCCTTAAACGTTGAGCCGGGCAGACGTCCGGCGTTCCTTAACGAAGCCTGCGCCGGCGATGAATCCCTGCGACTGCAAATAGAGTTCCTTCTGGACTCGAACCGGGAAGATTCGTCCTCTTCCCTCTCTTCGAGAACCCAGCTTGTCCCGGCAAGGCGCCGTCAAGATCCAACGTATGAGCCCGGCATACGGTGGTTTGCTCCTTCCCAGGTGATCGCCGACCGATTCGAAATCATCGCTTTCGTCGGTCAAGGTGGAATGGGCGATGTGTACGAAGCCAAGGATCTTCACCTTGGTGAGCACGTCGCCTTAAAAACCATCCGTCCCGAGTTCGCCTCCGATGAACGGATGATTACACATTTCAAGCAGGAGATTCTCCTGGCGAAGAAGGTCACGCATCCGAACATTTGCCGGATCTATGACGTCGGCTTTCATCATGACAAGCTCGATCCGGCAGCGCAGCCAAAGATGTTTCTAACCATGGAATTGCTGCGCGGTAAGACTCTCTCGTCGCGTCTTCACGACGGCCCAATGACGGAGACGGAAGCGCTTCCTATCGTCCGTCAGATGGCTCAAGGTCTTCACGCTGCGCATCAGGCGGGTGTCGTTCATCGCGACTTCAAAACCGGAAACGTCATTCTAACCTCCACGAGCAGCGGCACGCGTGCCGTCATAACGGACTTTGGGCTGGCTCGCGCAATGCACTCGGACCGCGCTGTGACCGCCTCCCTTACTCGTGGCGAGATCGTGGGAACCCCGGACTATATGGCTCCCGAGCAGCTTACAGGGCGCGCGATCACGCCGTCTGTGGACATCTATGCGATGGGAATCGTCATGTACGAGATGGTTTCGGGAGCATTGCCATTCGATGCGGATACTGCCTTCGCCGCTCTCGCCAAACGTCTGCATGAAGATGCGCCGTCACCGCGCATACACGTACCGACGCTCGATGGTAGATGGGAAGCGGTAATCCTCAAATGTCTTGCACGAGAGCCATCGCAACGGTTTGCTTCCACAATCGAAGCCACAGATGCATTGACCTCGGGCGAATTGCCGAAACTCCCCAGGAAGCTGTCCCGCCGCGCCTTTCTCTACACCGGAACCGCGCTGGCCGCGGCTAGCGGCGCTTCCATTGCGTATTGGAGACTAACTTCAAGCAGCGCTCAGCCGTCCATCGCAGTTCTGCCTTTCATCAATGCGGATTCCGAGTCGGACTACTTCAGCGACGGCATCACCGAGGAGCTGATCAACACTCTCGGTCAAAGAGATACCTTGCGCGTGATGTCTCGTGCCGCCGTGTACCGCCACAAAGGGAGTAACCTTGGCCCGCAGGAGCTTGGCCGCACGTTGAAGGTCGGGTTTTTGCTCACGGGCCGAGTTGATAAGAGGGGTCCTAATACGTCCGTGGCAGTCGAACTCACCGATGCGCGCAATGGATTGCACTTATGGGGGCAGCAATATCAACGTCCTGTTGCTGAGATCTCGGCCATAGAAGAAGACATCTCGCGAGAGGTCCTGAACAAACTGCAACTCGTATTCAGCCCTGACGATCGAAAGCGCCTGGCGAACAGACGCAGCAGCAACGCCGAGGCAAACGACTTCTATTGGAAGGGCCGGTATTTCTGGAACAAACGGACACAGGAAGGTCTTAAGAAAGCGGTCGAGTACTTTAGCCAGGCGGTCGCTCTCGACCCTCAATTTGCTCTGGCATACACCGGTTTGGCCGACGCCTATGCCATGCAGAGCGGAATCGTTCATCCACTTGAGGTATTTCCGAAGGCCAAAAGCGCCGCTCAGCAGGCGCTTCAACTCGACAACACGCTTGCCGAGGCCCACACTTCGCTGGCGTTCACCCATCTCTTCTTCGATTGGGACTGGCTGCAGACAGAAAAGGAATACAAACGCGCCATTCAACTTAATCCCAACTATGCATCGGCGCATTCGATGTTCGGCATGTATCTGACCGCGATGAGCCGGTTCGACGAAGCCCTTGTCGAAATGAAGCGCGCTCTCCAACTCGATCCTGGGTCACTCGCAATCCACACCGGTGTCGGCCGTGTGCTCTTCTACGCCCGACGATATCGAGACGCCGCCGAACATTACACCGATACGTTGGAGCTAAACGCCGAGTTCTCCGAAGCTCTCTTTGATTTAGGCAGGACACGCGCCGCCCAGGGCAGACCCGATCAGGCGATTCAATTGCTCGAACGCGGTCTGAAAGCTGCCGGAAGCGATGCCGGAGCTATTGCCGAAATGGCGTTTGTCTATCGAAAGGCAGGTCGGAAAGCCGAAGCCGAACGCTCGCTCGACGCTCTACGACAACTGGCTACAAAACGATACGTATCGCCGTACTTCTTTGCGGCTGCCCAAGTGGGCGCCAACAATGAAGCGACGCTCGATTTTCTGGAACAGGCTTATCAGGACCGGTCGTTTTCGATGATTTATCTCGACGTCGATCCTCGCTTCGACCAGTTACGTTCCAACCCGCGCTACCAGCGTCTTCTGCAGCGCATGGGTTTCGCAGCCAAGGCTTAGCGCCGGACGCGGCGCGCGCGGATCGCGATCGCCAACAAACCCGCCACCGTCAGGATCACCGTAGACGGCTCCGGAACAGCTGTAGCAACAATCTCGAGGTGAAACGAAGCGTTCGCGCCCGTAGGCGATCCGCCTGTACTCGGATCGAGCGTCCCCGTACGATCCGTAATGAAGAATGTAAACTGCGCCGTATCGCCCGGCGCCAGATTCACTTGTCGAAAGCGCAGGAGATCTCCAAAAGTCGTACCCGGTCCGGCGGCTGGCGTCAAATCGAATGGATTCACGCTACCAGGACCCGTCGGAGGCGCCAGCAGCGCTAAATTGTTGCCGCAATCCCGGGGCTCATCAAGCGTCGTGTTGCACCACACGCCAAAGCTAAGCCCATCGGGTTGCGAGGGAAACGGCTCTGTTATCACCGTCGCCGGAATCAACAGATAGAAGGCGACATCTGAGAAGGTCGCGCCCGTATCGTTCGTCAAATCGAGCGCGATCCGTTGGCCTGACACTGGGATCCGCGAATCGCGCAGACTTTGCGGATCGTATTCTGGATTCAGTCCCAGCGGACCTAACGGCGTGCCTCCCCCGGAAAAGTTCAGGAACAGCGGATTCGTAGTCAACGATACCGCGAGCGTCGGAAGGGAGCCTGACAAATCTCCTGTCACGGATCCCGACGGTACGGAAACAACGGTTCCACGCGAGTCCGGGCAGGTAGCAGCAGGGAAGCAGCGCAAGTTACCTTCTCCTGGTATGTCGAAGAATTCAGCGCCGTTCAGCGATGGCTGCAAAGCCATCGTGAGAAGCAGGAAAACGCCGATCAGATGTTTGACGACGGGCATGTGACCGCCTCCTTACGCTTTGGGATTCAGGGCGCAACTCGCGCCCGTGACCGATTGTAGGAGCGCGTCTGCGCGCAGTCAAGCCTTGCTCAGCGCAAGAGGAACACATGTGACTGTGATGCCATTGACAGGGGTATACAGCGCGGCTAGGATTTCCTGGAGGACTCTGTCCTCACGCCTCGCTCTTAGGACGACATATGAAATTTCGAATGATTCGAACCATAAAAACCTTTGTAGGCCTGAGCATCGTGCTATTGACGTTACCCATGGTTTCTGTCGCGGCTCCGATAGTCTTCTCAGCAACCGACTCAATCCAGGCAACAGTGGACGCTTTTCGCGCTGCTTTGGGCGAGCCGAACAACGGGAATGCCCCAGGACCGCTTTCGGACGGGAGAAGGGAAATCAATTGGGATGGAGGTGGTTCCACAGCGACAGCGCCTGCCCCCAATACTTTCGCCGGGTTCCAGACATCGCGTGGCGCGCTCTTCACCACGTCGGGAACCGGGTTTGTGCAAGCCCCTCCAGACGGGCTCGCCACGACATTCAGTAACCCAACCTACAACTCGTTTGTAGCGTTCAGCCCAGTGCGGCTCTTCAGCGCAGTAGGGAGCAACATTACTGATGCGACCTTTACACTTCCTGGCAATCCCGCAGTCGACGCCTCGATTAACGGTTTTGGTGTCGTCTTCTCCGACGTGGACTTGGCTGACAGCGCGACCATTCAGTTCTACAACCTGGATGACAATCCCATCGGCCCCGCATACTCAGCCAACCCGTTTAACGATGGCCTGTCCTTCATTGGCGTGGTCTTCGACGCAGGCGAAAAGATTGGCCGAGTCAAAATTACGAGCGGCAGTGTAGCTCCCGGACCCAATGACGGCCCCGGCTCCGACATCGTCATGATGGATGACTTCATCTACAGCGAACCGCAGGCGATTCCGGAACCAACAACTCTCTTGCTGTTCAGCACGGCTTTGGCCGGCATGGCAATCAGGCGGCGCTTTCGAGGTCGAGCCTGAGATTCAGATTAGTGGCTGTAGCTGCTGCGCAGTGAATGGCTGCGTCAAGACTTGTTCCTCTTCAAGCGCAGCCAGAGCCTTTTGCACATGGGGAGTTTGTAAGTGCGCGCCACTGCTCCGGCGAGTCCCACGATTCGATGACTGTCATCTTTTCGGAACTCTGCATATCACCGAAGGGCGCATAGTACCGGCAGCCTTCCTCAGCACGAGAGGGCGCTACTAAATCCGCCAAAAGACTCCGAAGACGAGCGGTCTTACCGGGTTGTGACTCAAAGAAGATCAGGACGTGGAAGCCATCATTCGTCATTGACGTATGAGTCTAACACTTTGCGAAACGTCGGGGTTACTCTAATCGGTAGTTCGGAGCTTCCTTCGTGATGATCACGTCGTGAACGTGACTTTCGCGAAGTCCGGCCGAGGTCACGCGCAGGAACTTGGCCTTCTCCTGCAGTTCTTTGATCGTCCCGCAACCGCAGTAGCCCATTCCCGCGCGCAGGCCGCCGACCAATTGGAACACCAGTTCCGACAATGGGCCTTTATACGGAACACGTCCTTCGATGCCCTCCGGGACCAGTTTCCCCCCGGCCTCTTGCGCATAACGGTCCGAGCTGCCTTGCGCCATCGCCCCCAGCGATCCCATTCCGCGATAGCTCTTAAACGTGCGTCCCTGATATAGAATCGTTTCGCCCGGACTCTCTTCCGCCCCTGCGAACAAGCTTCCGATCATGATGCAATCGGCGCCCGAGGCCACGGCCTTCGATAGATCACCGGAATATTTAATTCCGCCATCGGAAATAAGCGGAACATCGGTCCCCTTAGTCGCCCGTGCGCATTCACGAATCGCAGTAATTTGCGGAACACCTGAGCCGCTGACAACCCTCGTCGTACAAATCGACCCCGGTCCGATTCCCACTTTGACGCCATCGACCCCAAGCTCAATCAAATCGCGAGCACCCTCATAGGTCGCAACGTTTCCTGCGATCAGCTGCACGTCCGGCAGCGCGTTCCGCAGATGCTCCACCGCCTGCATGACGCGATCGCTATGTCCGTGCGCGGTATCGATGACGAGAATGTCCACTTTCTTTGCGACTAGCGCCTTTGCGCGCTCCAGAAAATCGCCGGTGGCCCCCAGCGCCGCGCCGCAGCGCAACCTGCCTTGCTCATCCTTAGCGGCAATCGGATATTTCAACCGCTTCTGAATATCCTTGACGGTGATCAGGCCCTTCAGGTAATAATCCTCATCGACGACAAGCAATTTCTCGACGCGATGCTTGTGAAGGATTTCCTGCGCCTGATCGAGGGTGGTGCCGACGGATACCGTGATCAGGTTCTCTTTCGTCATCACGGCCGAAACCGGCAGATCGTAGCGAGTCTCGAATCGCAGATCACGATTCGTCAGAATCCCCACCAATTTTCCATGCCGCGTGACCGGCACACCGGAGATCCGGAAGCGCTTCATCACTTCGAGGGCGTCGGAGATCTTCTGATCCGGATCCACCGTAACGGGATCGACAATCATGCCGCTTTCACTGCGCTTCACACGATCCACTTCTTCCGCCTGACGCTCCATCGACATATTCCGGTGAATGATGCCGATGCCTCCCTGCTGCGCCAGCGCAATCGCAAGGTGGGATTCGGTCACTGTATCCATGGCCGAACTCAAAATAGGAATGTTGAGCTTAATCTTGCGTGTAACGAACGTGCTCGTGTCTACCTGGTTGGGCAACACACCGCTACGCTGCGGTACGAGAAGGACATCGTCGAATGTCAGGCCTTCGAGAATCGTATCCGGAACCATGTTGGGGTAATTCCAGGATACCAATGGGTCGCCAAGGCGCTCGCTTTATCGAGACACTCGGCCGCCGGCGGCAACGGGATACTAGAAATCACAATAGCCTCGAAGTTTCGGTCCTTACTTCGGAGTAGATTTAGCAGCCGTCCATTCTCCAACCCAATCGAGGAAGCTGCGATACCAAAACGCCGAGTTTTGCGGCTTTAAAATCCAGTGGCCTTCGTCAGGGAAGGAAATAAACTTTGACGGTACCTTCTGGAGCTGCAGTGCCGTGAACAACTGCATGCCTTGACCTACGGGTACCCGGTAGTCGAGCTCGCCGTGCATCACCAGTGTAGGCGTCTTGAACTGTTCGACATACGAACTGGGTGACAGCTTCGTATACAACTCGGCGTTCTCCCACGGCATTCCTTGAAACTCCCAAATCGGAAACCACAACTCCTCTGTCTCTCCCGCCATACTCTTCAGGTCATACACACCGGCATGGGAAACCAGAGCCCTGAATCTCTCCGTGTGCCCCAACAACCAGTTCGCCATATAACCGCCATACGAGCCGCCAGCCGCCGCCATTCGCTCGCCATCCACATAGGGCAATCCGGCCATGTGGTCGACAACAGCCATGATGTCCTCGTACGGTTTACCACCCCAATCCTGGTTAATGTCATCGGTGAACTTTTGCCCATATCCGGTAGATCCTCTAGGATTTGGCATCACCACCACATAGCCTGCTGCAGCAAAGACCTGCGCGTTCCACCGATAGCTCCACGACTGCGACCAAGCGCCCTGCGGCCCGCCATGGATCAGAGCCAGCAACGGATATTTCCGCGTAGCGCGAAAACCCGGCGGCTTCACCACAAAGCTATGCAACCGGGTCTTATCGTTGGGGTTCTCTACCCAAACTTCTTCATACGGCGTCAATTGGTATTCCTCGAGCAAGGAATCGTTCAAGCTCTCGAGCGCTACGGCAGCCCCGCCGCCCGAGGACGCGCGGAACAATTTTGTTGGCCGGGCGCCCGTCTGCTCGGAGTAGATCAACGTCTTGCCATCGGGAGCGAATTGCACATCGCCTATATGACTCGCGCCCGTGATCACCGCCCGCGACGCGCCCCCCACAGCGGCTGCCATCTGCACCGTCGTCCGCCCGCGATCTTCCACGGTGAAAAAAAGCCGTGTCGAATCGGGAGACCATGTGACTTCATCCACATTCCGGTCCTGGCTCTCATTCAAGACCGTGGTCCTGCCGCTCGATCGCTCATGAAGAACTAATCGCCATTTGTCGGACTCGTATCCTGCCCGCGATTGCGACCGATACGCGATCTGCTTTCCATCGGGCGAGAAGACTGGCGATCGATCAGCGCCGGCGCCTAGGGTCAGCCGTTTCGGCTCCCCGCCACCGATCGGAAGAATGAAGATATCCGTGTTCGTGCTAGTCGCCTGCTCACGATCGGTATTGCTGACATAGGCGATTTCCTTGCTATCCGGGGAAAAGGCGTAATCGTCTGAGCCGCCAAGCGAGAACGTCGGCACGTCTAGCGGCCCCGGTGTCAAATCTTTGGCCGACCCACCTTCGAGCGGCGCGATCAACAAGTGGCGGCGCGTTCCTCCCTGCCAGCTAGTCCAGTGGCGATAGAGCAGCGATGTGTAAACCCGCGCCTTGACCTTATTGTTTTTCTCCGCCTCGGCTTTTGTCTTGTTGCATTCGTCGTCGCCGCAGTCGGGATAAACGTCGCTGTTAAAGAGGACCCACTTGTCGTCGGGTGAGACAATTACGCCGCTCGCGCCGGTTGAGATGTTGGTGATCGCCTTCGCCTCTGAACCATCCGCCTTCATGATCCAAACTTGCGAGGCGCCCGCACGGTTCGAAATGAACACCAGTCGCTGAGAATCGCGCGTCCAACGAGGCCGCTCGTTGCTTCCCTCTGTCGTGATCGCCGCCGGCTCTCCTCCCGTCAACGGAACGACATAAATCTGTTTAGGCTTCGTATTGGCCCCGAAATCAGGCCGTTCAGCCGTGAATGCGACCATTTTGCCATCGGGCGATAACTGGGGTTCGCTGATGCGTGCGATGCGCATCATCGCATCGACGTCAAAGGGTCTCTTGGTCGGCTGCGCGGAAATACACAAAGACGTAGCGACGGCGGCAACCACAATGCGCATACCTTCGATTGTAAGTCGCCACAGATTACTTAAACCGCCTTAGCGCCCGGCGATGCGCAACACAGGAAGTCCTGCGACCGGCTTCACCAACAATTCCGGTTCATCAGAAGAGTCCGAATGGTACCCTCCTACATACTGATTGGCGATTTCCATGATGGTCCGCCGAACCCCCGAAGCATCCACGACCATTGCCGCAATCCCGCCGGGGATCGTGCTGATTGACCCGGCGTCCAGTCCCCGCACAACGATCAATGCCTTGCGTGCCGCGCCGGCGGCCCGTAGCTTCGCCACCGCGTCGTCGATCGTCTTGGTTTGGATTAGCGCTTCGATCGAGGGAATCGAATCGAGATCCGTGAGTTCGGCCGCCGAAACTACCGCCACGGCTGTTGGTATGCCCGGCGCCTCGAAATACGCTATCGACTTGGCTTGCCCCTTCTCCCTGACCTCAATGTGTTCCTGCCTGAGACCCGTTACAAACCGGTTCAAGGGATCAACCACTGTCCACCGCAACATTCGGTTAAACAATGCTGCTTGTCCGTTATCCGCAGTCTGCAGCTTGTAATCGCCGGTATTGCTCACATCGGCAAACGTGAAGAACCGGTCGGCGCGACCGTCCGGAAGCGTTCTGTATCGCCAATGGGAGTAACCAAGCAACCCGCCCTGGGCAGGATGCGACTCTATCTCAGCCGGCGGACCATGAACGATATAGATTCGCCCCCGATCAGTCTGCCAGCCGGGAACATTCCCGGCGCCAAACCGCTCATTGGCGTAAGCGATACGGCGGTAATGTTCTTTCTTTATCGATCCTCGACGGAGCCAGAAGTCTTCAACGAACCTTTGCCTTTCATCCTCGGTCTGCAACCGGTTGAAGGTAGCTTGCTCCGCTTCGGTAATCAGGTATACCGCATCCTCGTTTAGCCACTTCTGCCACGAAGTTCCGTCGCCAACAGCGTTGGCAACCGGCCTCGGTCTCGGAGTACTGAATTGCGCGGTTGTTACGGGCGCCTTCTCGGCGCTTTCTGCCGACCTCGTCTGCCACCCTGCAAACGCCAGCGCCGAAGCACCGACAACGATGGTCAGCAGCGAGACAATCGCCCGCGCAGGAGAAGCAGGCTTCTTCCGCAACAGACGTTCGATGCGTGCGTGGAGACTCCCGCCCGTGGCAGCCATTGCGGGCAAATCCTGCGTGTTGAACCGGATCTCCTCGAGAGCAGCAAGCGCCCCGGCATATTGACGCCGGCTCCCTGTCGCTGCGGCAGCCAGATCATCGCAACAAGCCTCACGCTCCAGACGAACGACGTGAGACATCCACCACATCGCAGGATGGTAGAAAAACAAACCTTCCACCCACCTCTGCATCAGGTTCACCACGTAGTCGCAGCGCCGGATATGTGCCAGCTCATGCAGCAAAATCGCAGCAACGTGGTCGGCAGGCAGCCGCGTGAGCATCCCCACAGGAATCAGAATCAACGGACGTAAGTGGCCAATCACAATGGGCGTATACACCGTCATCGATTCCAAGAGCACGACAGACCGTGTCACACCCAACTCACTCGCGAGGCTCCGCAGTTGCTGTTCCCAGTGTTGGGGCGCCGGCCAAACTCCGCAGCTTCGTAGTCGGCGTACCGATACCAGACCCGCAAGCTGCCACAGATGACAGCCGCAAACACCGGCGATCCAGAACATCGAAAAATACGGCGCAAGAAATTGCAACGGGCTCTGAGCTACGTCATGCAGCGTCTCAGCTGGAGGAATAGAAAAAATCGAGATGCCGGAGGACGCTATCGCGCCCGAACCGCTTCGAGTTGTTTCAGGAGACGACAAAGCCAGAGTGACAGCAAAGACCACAACCATCAGCGCCATCGACACCAGGCCGGCCGCATAGCGCACACGAGCGGATCGAGTCATACCCAGCACGCTTGCCAGTCCCAACGCTAAAACCAGGCATTGCCAAACTGAGTGCATCAATGCCCACCCGAGAAGTGTCATTTGGATTCCTCCGCTTCGTCATATTGCCGCAACAGTGTCTGAATCTCTGCCAGTTCCTGCTTCGACGCTTTACGTGCCGAAAGAGCGCCCATCACCAGCTCCTTGGCCGATCCCGCGAAGGCGCGTTCCAGCAGGTCACCAACCAGTTGTCTTTGCGTCCATTCGCGCGGCCGCGCGGCTGCGTAAACATGGGCCCGCTCGCTCTCATCGCGGCGAACCAACCCCTTTTCGGCCATAATCTGGAGAAACTTCAGCACGGTGCTGTACTGCGCGCTCTTTCGCTTGGAAAGGATGTTGAATATATCGCGTACAGTGGCCGGCCCGGTTTCCCAAAGAACAGTGAGAATTTCAAGCTCAGCGTGGGTCGGACGTGGCGGACGTGGCATATACGAAGACTTTACTAGTAAGGTCTTCGTATGTCAATGGCTTTTTTCTTACCAGGTAAAACTGCCGCCGGACGGCGGCCACATGCCATAAAGCTGTCGAAGCAGAACGATCTGACCAAGGTGATGGGAGTTGTGATGGGCAACGTGGATCAACGCGTCGTGAACCGTGTAAGTCGCAAGTGGAGGAAACTCCAGTGCTGGTGTCACCGGAGCTCCTAGCAGTTCGGGGTTACCCACCAGTGCAACCAGTCGGTCGAGGCCGCTCAGAAATTGTTCACGAACGGTACTGAATCCTGCATTCCCAACCTCTGGCCATCCCATTGCTGCGGTTGCGACGAGGGGTTCCGCCGTTCCCGCGATGCGTTTCGCGAACCACCCTTGCCAGAACGCCATATGTGCGACGATATCGGCGATCGAATGCGAAATTCCAGGAAACCGTCGCGCCGCGTCATTTTCCGTCAGGTCGGAAAGTATTTCCGCGGGTGGCATGTGAGCATGCGTCTCGATGAGCAGGCTGCGAAGATCCATCCGTCCAAGTTACCCTACTGCTCCGCAATCTTTTTGAACGTCGGACACACGCCGACAGAGCCGTTACCGACGTCATGGGTCCGATCTGCCGGGGCGATGCCGGATTGGCACGTCCCAGGAACGTACTAGCGCCCGTACTTGGCCGCCAGCTTAGCGACGGTCGTGGCATTCCGAAACGTCGTCAGCGCCTTCGTCGATCGCTCAAACAATCGATTCGAGAAGGTCGATTCGCTTTGTTTCTTGTGGCAGAGCCAATACACTTCCCGATCGTGGACATGGAAGTCATCGATGTCCGTCTTGAGCAACATCAAAGCCGACTTCGACTCCGGGGTTAAGTTCTCAGTCAGGAATCCGATGCAGAATGCCCTGGACTCCGCGATCGCATCCGCCGCGAACGGCTCGTACAAACTGACTGCGCGTAGTTCCTCGGCAGTGCGCAGGAATGTGGCAACGCTGTAGCCCAACGACGCCTCCAGTTGCCGCTCGATATCCTTTTGGAGCTTCTTTGTCGCTACGGACTTCGCATCGAAGATCACATTCCCGCTGGCAATGAAGGTCTGAACGTTGGTGAAGCCCATGTCTGCGAACAGCGTGCGCAGCCGCTCCATAGTCACAACGCGTCCGCCGACATTGATCGCGCGAAGAAAAGCGATGTATCTTGGCATGCGAAAAATCTTATCACCAATCGATGATCGAATAGGCAAAAACACTAGCTAGAGCAGATCTCGCAAGAAACTGCTTATACACCACTAGACGGACAAATAGAGTAGACTGAGAAGCGCAAATGCCCAAACCGCCCAAGACTGACGGAGAAATGTTGCAAGGCACGCTCGACATGCTGGTTCTTCAAACGCTTGTAAACGGCCCAGCTCACGGACATACGATCGCCACCATCATCGAGCGCACGTCGGGGGACATCCTCCAAGTGGAACATGGATCTCTTTATCCGGCGCTCTATCGATTGGATTCTCGCGGTTGGATCGCATCGTTCTGGGGAACGTCCGAGAACAACCGAAAGGCAAAGTACTATCGGCTCACTCGCGCAGGAAGAAGCCAGCTTGCAGCCGAAACGACAAGGTGGAAGCGATTGGTGAAGGGTATCGGCCGCGTCCTAAATCCTTCTGCCGCCGGCGGAACGCTATGAATTGGCGCCGCTTCTTTTCCCGCTCTGACCGCCTGTCCGAGTTGTCCCGGGAAATCGAATTTCATGTGCAAGCCGAGACGGAAGAGAACATTGCCCGGGGCATGGCTGCCGGCGAAGCCCGCCTCGCTGCGCGACGGAAACTCGGCAACACCGCTTTGATTCGGGAGGATATCTACGCGATGAAGGCCAGCGCGCAGCTTGAGATCATCTGGCAAGACATCAAGTATTCACTACGGGTGCTGCGCAAGAATCCGGTCTTCACTGCCGCGGCGATTCTCACACTGACATTAGGGATCGGCGCAAACACCGCAATGTTCTCGCTGGTTCGAGCGGTGCTGTTGAAGCCTTTGGAATACCACGATCCTGATCGTCTCGTCTTCTTGACACTGGAGAACGCGAGCCAGAATTCGCTCGATCTCGGATTCACGCAGCTTCGGTATGAGCAAACGAAAAAGACGGCGCGGGCTTTTTCGAGCGTCGCATGCTTCCTCCGCATGCCTGAGAACATGATCCTGTCGGGCGCCGGAGAGCCGGACGCCTTGAAGGGCGCTCGCGTCTCAGCCAACTTCCTCGAAGTCCTTGGCGTCGCCCCCATAGTCGGCCGTAGTTTCTCGATCGACGAAGACACACCCGGGGGCGCTCTTGTAGCGATGATCAGCGCGTCGTTGTGGAAGAACCGTTTTGGCGCGGACCCGCAGATATCCGGGAGACCGATCTCTCTCGATGCCAAGCCTTACACGATCATCGGTGTACTGCCGGACGGCTTCGACTTTCCTTTCGCCGGCGTCGACGTCTGGGTGACGAAACCAACTGAGATGTTGGCGCTTCCCGCTAAGTTCTGGCCGTTCATCACAACGCAGATTCTTTTCGCGCGTATCCAGCCGGGCATCACTTTCGATCAAGCAAAAGCCGAAATGGAAGTCATGAATCAGCAATACATGCGCGCCAATCCTAAGTGGACGGATGCGAAACCCGGAACCGTCGTCAAGGTGCAGCTGCTGCGAGATCGTCTGGTAGCGAAAGTCAGAACAATGCTATGGCTCTTGTTTGGCGCTGTAAGCTGCGTCTTGTTGATTGCGTGCGCCAATCTTGGCGGCTTGCTGTTGGCGCGCGCATCCGCGCGAACTCGGGAGTTTACGGTTCGTGCTGCGTTGGGAGCCGGACGAGGACGGCTGATGCGTCAACTCCTCACCGAGAGCATGCTCCTCGCGCTGATAGGTGGGGGATCAGGCGTATTACTCGCTCAGTGGATCTTGACCGCGATCCCCACCATCGAAGCACGGCTTCCTTCTGCGCAAGGGATCAAAATAGACAACGTCGTTCTCTGGTTCACCCTGGCAATTTCAGCCGTCGCCGGTGTGTTGTTCGGACTGCTCCCTTCGCTGGCGGCATCCCGGCCGAATCTGGTAGAAGCTCTACGGCAGAGCGGCGCAGCATCGAAGCTATCACTGTCCTGGCGTCGAACAGTTCTCGTGACAGGTCAAGTTGCGCTGTCTGTCGTTCTGCTCGTCGGCGCGGCACTCCTCATCCAGAGCTTTGCGCGCCTGCGCAGCGTCAATCCGGGTTTCGACGCCGAAAGCCTGCTGACCATGAAGATTCCTCTCCCCGCTGCCCGCTATGACACTCGCGAAAAGAGATCGATGCTTTTTTCGGAGATGGAAAGGCGGGTTGCGGCACTACCCGGCGTGAAAAATGTCGCCATTGCACGAACGATTCCCACTACGCCATGGTTCTTCACCAACGTGGGCGTCGAAGGGCAACCTGAAGCCGAGGCGAGGGAGCAACCGAGCGCACAACTGCAAAGCGTCACGCCCGATTACTTCCGTGCGATGAGAATCCCACTCCACCGAGGCCGTACGTTCACCGCTCAAGACAACACGCCCGGATCGCCCCCGGTCTTCGTGATCAATGAAACCTTCGCCCGGCGTTTCTGGCCGAGCTATCCCGATGGACTCAATCCCGTAGGCCAACACATGGGCGAAGGCATCGACAAAATCGTTTCTGCCGAGATCGTCGGCATCGTTGGGGACGTGCACGAAGGAGGGCTCGACGTCAAACCAAAGCCTGAGTTCTATGTGCCTATCGCCGTGCACGCTCCCCAGATCGCTTACTTGCTCATTCGGACCTCCGGTGATCCCTTGCAGCTTACAAGCACGATTCGAAGGGAAGTGTTGGCCATCGATCGCGACCAGCCGGTAACCGACGTTTTCCGCATGAGCGACGTGATGGATGCCACGCTCGGACGTCCTCGCCTGACCGTGCTCTTGCTAACGGCGTTTGCAGGCACAGCGCTGCTGCTCGCGCTGATTGGTATTTATGGTCTTATCGCATATTCAGTGACACAGCGCACGCAGGAGCTTGGGGTTCGGCGGGCGTTAGGCGCAGGTCCGAGTAACATTCTGATGCTGGTCTTGAAACACGCGCTTGCCCTTACTATTGCCGGCGTCGCGCTCGGTCTCGTCGGATCGTTTGCCTTGGCGCGCCTGATGAAGACGTTAGTGTTTGAAGTCAGCACTGCCGATCCCGCAACGTTCGCCTTCGTAGCTTTGTTATTCGTGATCGTTGGTTTGGCCGCCGCGTCGATTCCTGCTTGGCGAGCACAACGGATCGATCCTGCCACGGCGCTCAGGGAAGGCTGACGCGCCGCGCTGACAACCTGTCACGTAACTGCTTCGTTGCGTCTCGATGACAAATCAGGCAGAGCGTTCGGATGTTGGATAGATCGCACGCGCCGCCGCCTTCCGCCACCGGAACGATGTGATCGGCATCCCACAGAGTGCGCCGGCTGACCGTTTTGAGACCCCAGTGCTGCAACAGCCGGACCTTGGCGACACCGCGGCTGCGCTTCAACGCAAGGTATGCGGCGAGCGTATCCACCTGACACACCGCACAAATCCCTTTGTCCCGAGCCAGAGTTTTCTCACGAACAAATCCAGCATCCGTGCGGAGACGCCACTCTTCAACACAAAAATCCGAGCAGAAGGTCACGCGCCCCTTTGGCACTTCCAGCTCACACCATCGACACAGATTCCGACCTTCAGCGCCTTTTCGCAACTCGTCGCGCCGAACATACCCACCCTGTAGATGTCTGGGTTCTAACTTGAAGCCGTCCAAAGGGACAGTTTACTTCGTCTTCCGTTTTCGGGGCGCAGCCTGTGTCAGCGCGCCTTCCGATACCGCCGGCTTACGGGCAAGCGCCAAACTCCGCTCGAGCGCCGCCAGAATATCCGTGGGAGCTTTTACCTTGGCCGCCGGTGACTCGACAAGCTCTTCGCCGGCGATCTTGGCCGCGATCAGTTCGTCGAGCTTTTCTTTGTAAGTGTCGCGATACTTCGAGGGATCGAACGGCGCTGACAAACTCTCCACCAGCAAGAGCGCCAACTTCATTTCCTTGTCTTCGACCTTCGATGTATCTGTCCGGTATTCGTCGTCGCGCCGGATCTCAGTTTCGTAATACATCGTGTGAAGAACGATCCCTGTTCGGCCTGGTCGAATAGTAACGATGTGCTCACGGTTATGCATCGCAAACTGCGCTATAGCAACTGACTCGCTGCGTCGAAGCGCCTCGAACAGGAGAGCATAGGCCCGTTCGCCGGCCTTGTCAGGCGTCACGTAGTAAGACGTCTCGAAATGGACTGGATCAATCTCCGTCAGCTTGACGAATTCGAGGATCTGCATTTCACGCGCTGTCTCGGGAGTAATTTTTTCCAGCTCTTCTTTTGAGACTGTGACATACCGTCCCTTTTCGTATTCGTAGCCTTTCACCAGTTCCGATCGCGCGATTATGGGAGCGGGCGCGGGACCCGGCGACAAGGGAGCGATTGGGATTCGTCCTCGAATGGGTACAGGCTCGGCGCGGAGGGCGGCTTTTTCCTGGACAGGCGGCTCGTAGCGAGTTGACGCAACTGGAGCTTCGGGCTCCTCATCCTCTCGGACATAGACCTGTTTCACTCGCGAGGCCGTCTCTCCATGCAATTGCCGAAAGCTCACCCGTTCTGCGCGAGCGGCGCGATGAAGTTTGATTGGGATCGAAATCAACCCAAAAGTGAGATGTCCCTTCCAGATGGTAGCCGCCATGGTGGGGGGAATACCCGCATCTGTGGGGCCAAACACGTATACTGAAGGCTACACTCCCGTGCCCGGTCAGAACATCCAGCACTACACGGATCTCACGAAGCTTGGAGAAGGCGGCATGGGTGTAGTGTTCCGAGCGAGGGACACTCGTCTCAACCGGACAGTCGTGATTAAGGCGCTACATCCGGAGAAGGCTCGGGATGCCGAACCGCGGCGGCGCTTCTTTCAGGAGGCCCAGGCCGCCTCTGCCCTCAACCACCCAAACATCGTGACGATTTACGACATCGGATCGGAAAACGGCATTGATTTCATCGTGATGGAGTATGTAAACGGCTCTCCGATGGACACGATTCTTCTGAATGGTCCGCTGAAACCGGATGTCGCGGTGCGCTTGGGAACACAGATCGCCGACGCGCTGTCTGCTGCCCACGAGAACGGTATCATTCATCGTGATTTGAAGCCCGGTAACATCGTAGTCACCGGTTCCGGTCATGTAAAGCTCCTCGACTTTGGGCTTGCGAAGCTCACTGATGCGGGACCTGTTGGATTGGATCCACTTAGAAGCGGCGCTAGTTCCCCTGTTACGGCCGAAGGCTGCATCGTCGGGACCGCCGCGTACATGGCTCCGGAGCAGGCTTTGGGTAAGCCAGTTAACTCCTGCACGGATCTCTTCAGCTTGGGCGCAGTCCTCTATGAGATGCTGACCGGCCGCCGCGCTTTCGACGGTGATTCGGCGATCTCGACCCTTACAGCCGTATTGCGAGACGAACCCACGGATATCTGTATCCTGAATCGCGAAGTCCCGCAAGCAGTCGCCGATGTCGTCTATCGCTGCCTGCGCAAGAATCCCGAAGAACGCTACGCTACGGCAGCGGATCTGAAGAAGGAACTCGACGCAGCGCTCGACAAGCCGGTTGTCCGCACATCAAGCCAGCCGACCGTCTCGGTTACGCCTTTTCAGAACTTCACCACCGAGCCCAACGATTTCTTTGCTGCGGGCTTAATGCAGGAATTGGCCGCCGCTCTGGCCGCGACCCCAGGCCTGCGTGTCACCTCCAAGAGCGCGCGCAACGCGGACGGCATCCTTGAAGGCAGCATCCGCAAGTCCGGATCTCGCATTCGCGTGATGGCCCAGTTGGTAGAGCCTGGTACCGGTCAGCCGATCTGGACAGAGCGCTATGACCGGGAGCTTACAGATCTCTTTGCCATGCAGGAGGAGATCGCAAAGCTGGTTGTCGCCGCAGTGCGCAAGAAACTTTCGGCGACTCCTCCTGTCTTAGCCGAGGGTCTGCTGGAACTGAAACGATTTACCCCAGCCTCCTTAACGCTGGCGCGCGATTGCTTTGAGCGAGCCATCCGCGAAGATCGTGACAACCCGGCCATTTACGTTGCGATGGCGGACTATTATGCTGCTGCCGCAGTACTTGCTGTTCGCGAGCCGAAGCAGCTGTTTCCAAAGGCTGAGTGGGCGGCAAGACGCGCGCTTGAACTCGATCCGGATGATCCTGGTCCCCACGCCGCGCTGGCCGTAGTCGAAGCGATATTACACTGCCGGTGGGATAAAGCGGTCATTCATTTTCGCCGCGTCCTCGAGAATGAGGCCACGGTTTTTCAGCCTTACCTCTTTGTACTTGCGCCGGGTTTCCGCGAAGTTCCTGGAGGCCGATCGGCTGGGTCGCTGGCCTACCGCGCCATGGCTCAGTATCTGGCCAGCAACTCGGCCACCGCATTTCAGTACGCCGAAGGAGCGCTCGAGAGCGATTCCCATTTTTGGCCCGCGGCATTTGTCCAAGCGCTCGCCGATTCCGCGTGTGAGCCGCCTGTGGGAATCTGGTGGTCGCAAGGCGTAATCGCTCGTCGGAACCCAGAGTCCGCGCAGATCGTCCTGGATGCTCTGGTCGCCCAGAGCGATTCGAAATACGTTCCCGCCACGCTCTTCGCGACGGCATATCTGACACAGGGGGAGTTGCAGAAAGCTTTCGACGCGCTGAATCGAGCCATAGCCGAGCGCGATCCCATGCTGCCTTCCATTCTGCTCGACCCTGCGCTCGAACCCTTGCGAAACGACTCCCGCTTAGTTTCACTTTTGCGAAATGCCGGCCTCTCGGCGGGACGTCACATGGTCGGCGCATAAAATGCAGACAGCTTCAAAGGTAGTGTTGCTACCGGCGTCGTGCCTCTTGATCTTCGCCGCCTCCTGGCCCGAGTTCCGCGGACCTGCAGCCGATGGGCATTCCAAAGAAACGAATCTCCCCATTACT
>DASQLD010000183.1:0-7086 GCA_035630195.1 Bryobacteraceae bacterium | reverse complement strand
TTGCGGCCTTGCCGAATCGCCTCCAGTCGCTTACGCGCTGCTTGGGTCAAGACCAACTTGGGCGCTGGGGGGAGCGGCATACGCTTAGTATGCACTTGCCAATATTATTAGTAAAGATATTTCAGATACAGATGACTAGCGCCCGGGAGATTATGCGTTATTTTCTCTCGCTGCTGATTTTTGGTTCGATCGTTAACTTGAGCGCCGGCGGTTCGTGGGATGCTATCGCCGCGAATTTCGATTGCTCTCAAAAGATTCAGGAGGGCGAGCAGGCGAGCGGTGGTCTCTACCAAATTGAGTATCTTCCGAAGGCGCAGAAGTTGGGGGGCATAGCCGCATATTCACGGTCACGCTCTTGCGGCTCCCACAGGATGAGCAGGCGGCTAACGATCAGGCTGAACGTTCAATCAAGTCCATGGCAGCAACGGCGTCTCGCTCTGCGACGAAGATGATCGAGTTCAATCGATACTCGACGAACCATGGTCCTGTCGCATTCTTCGAGTATGTGGTCAAAGGTGAGCACAACATCGGCGTGATCGCACGGACAGGGCCGGGAATTCTGACCGTTTATCAGCTCGCGACGTTGGGCGAGCAGGCGCCGGGAGCAGAAGATCGCAAGCGTATACGAGGCTTGACCGGATTACAGTAGACAAAAAAGCGCCGGACCGAGTTCCCTCGATGCGGCGCTATGTTTGATCGTTGGCTTAGAAAATGTACTTCAAACCAAGCTGGATGTTGCGAGGATTGTTTGCCTGAGCGCTGATCAACCCGAACGTTCCCGGAGCACTGAGATCACGCGACGGGGGATTGAACATCGTCATGTTCGGCAGGTTAAAGAACTCCGCGCGGAACTGCACGTTCTGCGTCTCGGTGATTGCAAAGCGTTTTCCGATTGACGCATCAACGTTGAAGTATCCCGGAGCCCTCTCCGTTCCAATTGCGGAATTTCCGAACGTTCCCAGCGCAGGACGCTGATAGGCGCAACGGCCATCATCCACTCCCTGGGCGCACTCGTAAACGTTGCCTGTGCCGAACCACTTCTGGATTGTCCGCTCTCCAACTTCGCTTGGCCGCAAACGGTTTGGACGTTGCGTGCCGCGAGGAGACTGCTGGCTCTGCCCAACAGTTGAGAGCGTGATCGGAAATCCGGTGCGCGCCTGCATCACGTACCCGATGCTCCAGCCGCCCAGTATCAGATCAACCGCTTTATTAGAATCGGCCCCGAATGCGCGTCCCCGTCCAAACGGCACTTCGAGGTTTGAGGAGAACGTCAAGTTATGGCGGGCATCCCACGCAGCCAGACCGTAGTTGGCATCGCGGTCGTATGCGTTCTGCCAGTACGCGCCTTCTGACTGCGTACCACCGGCTCCGAAGAAGCCGAGCGCATCATTCAGAGTCTTCGAGAAGGTGTACGACAGGTTGAAATCGATACCGCGCGAGTAGCGCTTCACGGCGGTAACTTGAAGCGAATCGTAGTTCATGGTCCCGCTCGACTCTGTTGTTGCAGTCGTTGTGACACCAGGAAGGACTGAGTAGAGTGGACGCCGAGTGTTGAAATTCGCCCACTGTGCCGGGTTCACGTTGGCCGGTCCGGGAAGCGGCTGATTGCGGTCCCGAGCAACGATAGTGTGGGTAGCCCGCTGGCTGACATAGCCCGCTCCCAAGACGAGGTTCGACGCGAGTTGATACTCGAGGCTGAAGTTCCGCTGCTGCGTGAATTGCGGACGCAGATCCGGGTCCCAGGTTCGAATGTTGCCCGACAGAGTACCGGTAAACTGTGGGAGATCCGAGAACCCGACCGAGGACGACGAGGCGCCGCTGGTGAGATCGTAGTTCTGGTTCGATTCAAAGAAGAACGGAGGATTCAGCGGCAGCCGAAGGTTAACGCCAGTTCCTTCGAGGAAGCTCGTGATGCCGTAGGCGCCGCGAACAACAAGCCGTCTTCCGAGAGCTTCTGGCGTCCAGGCGAAACCGATACGCGGCATGAACTGCTTGTAATACGGGTCATACAGCGCACGGCTGTTGCCGTTCTGACCGGCTAGAAGTAGCTCGCCGGTATTTACATCGATGTTCGACTGCAGGTCGTTGACTTCGTACAACGGCTGCGTGTATTCCCAGCGCAGGCCCAAGTTGAGGGTAAGGGTGCTGGTCGCTTTCCAATCATCCTGGACGAATGTGCCGAAGCGCCAGTGACGCTGGCCCCATCGCCGGCCGTCGCCCTGGCCGCGGCCCTTGGCGGAAACCATGTCGAGCAAGAAGTCCGAGAACGAAGAGCCGGAAAACAGCGTTGTGGTGTAGCCGAAGGTACCCAAAGCGCCGTTGTTGCCCGAGTAGAAGCGATTCTGCTGATAACGTACTCCATTGGCGCCGAAACGGAAAAAGTGACTGCCCTTCGCCAAGCTCAGGGTTTCGGAAAGGTGGAACTTGTTGTCCTTACCATCACTCAGAATTCCGGCTGTGCCGATTACTGTCAGACCTTCCCCAATGGTGAGCCCGCTGAAACCGGGAGCCAACTGTCCGCCTGGAATCCCGAGCTTCGCGTTTCCGCCTTCTTGAGTCCCAAACGGATCGGCAAACGTGTCCACGATTTCAGTACGAGTAAAGCCGTAACGGAAGTCATTCACGATCGAAGACGAAACGGTGCGTGTCCAGGCGGCAACCGCACCCAGCGTTGGAGCCTCTTTGACACCAGCGGCAGATGTCGGCAGCACCGGAAGCGCAGTTCCATCTGTATAGAAGCCCTGAGAGTAGCGGAACATCATTGCGTCTTTTTCCGACACTCTCCAATCGACCTTAGCGTCGCCCTGATTGTTCTTGAGGAAGTTCGCTGCGGTACCGCTATAGTTGTTCACGAGACCGAGCGCGCCGGTACCCGAACTGTTGGGCAGCGGATAGAGGCTGGGATCGTTGAACAGGGCTCGGGCAGGGGCGCCGAAGCGTGCGAGCGGAATCTGTTTATTAGGGAACGGCTGGCAGGTACGTGTACCGCCCACTACCTGGCATGTCGCAGGATCGTTGATGACCTGGGGAAGACGGCTGAGATCGCCTAGACGCCAATCGGCCGGAGCAACGCTGGCGAGCGCAGGGCCGCTATCTCGCCGTTGCGTTCCTTCATAGTTTCCAAAGAAGAACAGCTGTCGCGAATGATGCGGCCGCCGAGCGTTCCACCGTACATATTCTGCTGGAACGTGCGGCGCTGCTTGTCCTTCGGAAGGGCGGTGTTCTGATTCGCGAAGAAGCTGTTGGCGTCCAAATTGTCGTTGCGGAAGAAATGGAACAACGATCCGTGGAAGTCGTTCGATCCGCTCTTCAGCGTCATATTGACTACGGCGCCAGCGGAGTTTCCGAACTCGGAGGATCCGTTTCCTGTCATTACCTGGACTTCCTGCAAAGCGTCTACGCTGGGCGTGTAGCCGATGCGGTTGTCCATCGAGTCGTTGACGTCAACACCGTCGAGCAGGAAGTTATTCGTTTGCTCGCGATTGCCGTTGACGAACGCGCGTCCAGAGAAACGGGAAGCGGTGTTCACGCTGCCGGGATTGGTTTGGACCGCGCCCGGGATGAGAAGCATCGCAGATACGATGTTGCGGCCATTGAGCGGCAAATCCGTTAGACGCTTCGTGCTGAGGGTTTGTCCGGTCTGCGTGGTTTCGGTTTGCAGCGGCGGCGCGACTGCGGTGACCTCCACCGTTTCGGCAACTGCGCCGACCACCAGCGAAACATCCATGCGGACAACCTGGTTCACTTCTACAGGGAACGGGCCAAGCACCGATTTCTTGAATCCGGCGCCTTCGGCAGTGATGGTGTACTGGCCGACCGGGAGGAACGGCAAGCTGTAGATACCGGCGTTATTCGCGGTAGCTGTGGTTTGTACTGCCGTACCTTCGTTTGTTGCTGTAATTTTGACGTTTGGCACAATCGCACCGGAAGCGTCGGTGACGGTTCCTGTGATTGTGCCTGTAATCGTTTGTGCACTCGATATTGCAGCGAGGCACAACAACATGATGGATGAAACTGCTATTTTCCTCATGGGACCCCCAAAACAAAATGAAACCTCGGTTACCGATGATGGTACCGCATCGGAGACCCACGATTGTGTTGTGCGCTACTTACCGCTATTTCACGAGGCTGAGGGTTCCAAATCGCTCGGGCATGTGGAAAGTCTTTCCATCGGTTGAGCGCCAGGAGACGTGGACTCGATTGGGAACAGGGCCTTCAATCCGATACAGACCGATTCGCAGATCGTTCCCGCGTACAGGCTTTCTTGTATCTATTGCCGAGAAAGGAATCTTCATCTCTCCATACCAGATTTTCTTGTCGGCATCGACTCGCGCCTTCACTTCGAAGTTGGAATTCCACGCTTCGCCGATCTGCTTCGCTCCCGCCGTGCGGTCGATATCGAGATCGACCCATTCGCCCTGCGGTGACACCTGGAACTCCTTGTATTTTTTGATGTTGTCAAAGTCCGACCCGATGAACGCTTCTGCTACATCCCAATTCCATAAACGAGACGTCTCCGCCTTGGTCACAGGTTCGGGTTTGACGTAGAGCGTCTTGTAGTGGCTGACATACAACAGCAATAGATGTGTGTCCGTCCAGCGCGATCTCACTTCGGTTCTATGACCGGTTAGGGTCTGTCCCGCAAAGTCCGATTCGATCACGATCGGCTCAACGTCTCTCCAGTGGGGCGCATCCGGCGAAGCTGTCAGGGGCAGATCCTGACTTGAATACTTGCTCTTGATGACCGGAACGTCTGCCGCGGCGAGTGTCGTGGCGATCAGTAAGGACAGACGGAGTTTCATGAATCCACTATAAGCAACCTCGCCCGTTTCCGTGCGACACGGAGTCTGACACAATATGACCGTATGCAACGCATCTTAGCCGCACTGGTGGTATTCGGTTTCACATCGGCTTTCGCCCAGCAACCCGCTCCGCCTCCCGTTCAGCCGCCTGGCGTGATCTCTCCCGAGATCCACTCCGATAGACGTGTAACGTTCCGTTTTCACGCTCCTGCAGCCAAGGAGGTGATGCTTGCGCGAACAGGCGTAAATCGCGCCGCGATGCAGAAAGGCGCCGATGGCACGTGGACACTGACCACGGAAGCGCTGGCTCCCGACGTGTATTCGTATCGCTTCGTCGTGGATGGCGTTTCGGTGATGGACCCGATGAATTCGGAGATTGTGCCGAACTTATTAAACCCGCAGAGCTTCGTTCATGTTCCCGGAGATAACATGCCATGGGATGTCGCAAATGTTCCGCGCGGTACTCTTCATCGGCACTTTTACCGCTCGGGCATTGTTGGAGACGATCGTGATTACTACGTCTACACTCCTCCGGGCTACGATCCGACTGCGAAGAAGACGTATCCAGTGTTCTATCTGCTGCACGGCTTCAGTGACGATGCCAGTGGCTGGACAGCAGTGGGGCGGGCTCACGTGATTCTGGACAATTTGATCGCGCAGGGCAAAGCTCAGCCGATGCTGATTGTCATGACGCTGGGCTACGGGGCGCCCGAGATAGTATCTCCGGCCGCGCAGGGCTTACGTGATCCGAATGTTCGCCAGCGCAGTTTCGAGCGCTTCCGCGACTCGCTGTTGCAGGAAGTAATTCCGCGAGTCGAGAAGGAGTATCGGGCATCGAAGGATCGCACTGCACGCGCGATCGGCGGGCTGTCGATGGGGGGCGCCGAATCGCTGTACGTTGGTTTGAACGCGACGGATCGCTTCGCTTACATCGGCGCATTCAGTTCCGGCGGGTTGGGCAATGATATGACGGCACAATTCCCGAAGCTGGGAGCTAGCGTCAATGACGACCTGCGGCTCCTCTACATTTCTTGTGGGACGGAAGACCGCTTGATTGACGCGAATCGCAAGTTCGTCGAGTTCTTCAAGTCGAAGGGTGTGAACGCGACTCTGCGCGAAACGGGTGGAGCGCACACGTGGATGGTGTGGCGGCGTAATCTGGCTGATTTTCTGCCGCTTCTCTTCCAGAAGAAAACGTCGTAGCTCGTCTAGTGCTTCACCGCCCCTGCCGGAGTTTTTGTGTCCGGCAGTGGTGTCTGAGGCGTGTGCGGCGGCAGCACAGGTATCTCGATTTTCGGCTGGTCGCCCGTTAAGGTTCGGAGGAATAGAACGATCGAATCCGTGTCCGCTTTGGTGAGAGTCGCGCCAAGTTGGGCGGAGCCCATGATCGCGACGGCTTGTGACAAATCCCAAACTTTGCCTGAGTGGAAATAGGGCGCGGTCAGTTCGATGTTGCGCAGAGAGGGCGACTTGAAGACGTACTCGTCGCTGGCGGTTCGTGTGACTTCGAAACGGCCCTTATCCGCCGTTGGGAGGATATCTGCGCCAGGCTTTTCGACAACGCCGAACGGGAAATAGCCTGTGCCGCCCAGGTTGACGCCGCCGTGACAACTAACGCAGCCTTTTGCGAGAAATAGTTCGAGACCCTTTTGCTCGGCCGCGGTGATGGCGTCGGTCTTGCCATCCAGAAATTGATCGAAGCGCGATCGGGGAGTCAGCAATGTCGCTTCGAAAGTTTCTATCGCGCGCGCCATGTTCTCAAATGTGACGGCATCCTTATCGGAGGGGAACGCTTCCTTGAACCTTTGTACGTATAGGGGGATACTGCGGAGCGTTTTAACAGTTCGATCCGGTGTGCTGTTCATCTCCACGGCTGCCTGAACGGGCCCCATCGCTTGTTCTTTGAGATCCTTTGCGCGGCCGTCCCAGAACTGGGCGATATTGAAGACAGCATTTAACACGGTAGGGCTGTTGCGCGGCCCTTTCTGCCAACCGTGTCCGATGGAAGTTTCTAAGAGATCTACGCCACCGAGGCTCAGGTTGTGACAGGTGTTACAACTGATGAGCCAGCTCGAGGAAAGTCTTGGGTCGAAGAAAAGCATCCGGCCAAGGTCGACCTTGGCGGGAGTTGTTGGATTCGCCTTGATCGCCGGCGCGTTTGCGGGAATGGATTTAAATGCCCGCTGCGCTTTTTGGAGAATTGCTTTCTGCCCGTTTGCCGAAAACGCAATAAGGATTATCGTTAAGAGCCGCCCCATAGCTTCATCTTAGGGTACGGTCTTAG
>DASQLD010000182.1:0-5776 GCA_035630195.1 Bryobacteraceae bacterium | reverse complement strand
CCATCTGTTTTGGCAGTCCGTGCATGCAGGCGCCGTTAAGGCAGCTCGCGAGACCGGTGCGGAAGTGGAATGGAACGGTCCGGCGACCGAGACCGATTTCAACGGTCAGCTACAGATCGTGGAGGCCATGATTAACAAGCGCCTCGATGCGATTGTGCTCGCCCCGATCGATAAAAAAGCGATGGTAAGTGTCGTTGAACGAGCGGGGAAACAAGGAATTCCGGTTGTCATCTTCGATTCGCCTGTCGACACCGAGGACTTCGTGGCGCAGGTGGCGACGGACAACTACAAGGCAGGCCAGATCGCTGCTGAACGAATGGGCACGATCACCGGCGGCAAGGGTAAGATCGCAATCGTTGCCGTACAAGCCGGAGCCGCATCGACCATGGCTCGCGAGCAGGGCTTCGAAGAAACCATCAAGAGCAAGTTTCCGAACATACAAATTGCGGATAAACGTTACGGAGAGGCCGCGGTCGAGCGATCGTTAACAGTTGCCGAGAACATGCTCACAGCCTTTCCCGATCTGACCGCAATGTTTGCCTCTAATGAATCGAGCGCCGTCGGTGCTGCGCGCGCCATTAAAGGGCGTGGCAGCAAGATCAAGTTGGTTGGCTTCGATTCCGGACCGACTCTCGAAGAGGATCTGAAAGGTGGGGTCATCGATTCTCTTGTCGTGCAGGATCCGTTCTTTATGGGGTATCAGTCAGTCACTGTGGCGGTGAAGAAGTTGAAGGGAGAAGCGCCGCAGAAAATCCAGAATCTGGAGCCGCGACTCGTCACCAAGGCTGATCTCGAAAAACCGGATGTTCAGGCGCTACTCAATCCTGATTTGAAAAAGTACCTCGAGTAACGTGATTTCCGTCGTAGGTGGCGTATTTTCCAGCCGAAGTTAATACAGGCAGTTACAGCCTCAACATTTTAGTAGTAAAGGCCTAGTTAACTGACTTATGTTCTGAAGTCTACGCATTGGGTGGAGTGGGGGGCCGAAAACTATTTTCCGGCCCCTTCGCACGATTCTTCACCTAGCGGAGGTCGCCCGAGCCCTCACCGGGAAACGAATCGTGCGGACAGCGTGGCGGCCCAGAATCGCGCAACGTTCAAGTTGGCAATCCCTGCATCGATCCACGCTGAAACTCATGCTGGATACGATCTACTGCCGGTATGAAACCTGGAGAATGTCTCCGAGTTGCGGGACAGAGACAGGCAGGAACGTAATCACATCAACACTCAGGGTGTAGTCGACTCCGGACTTTTGGAGCACACCGTTCCGGAAGACCTGAAGACTAGTCGCCGGTACTGGCGCGTTTTGCAGCGTGAAAATCCGATTGAAGCCGTCAATGAGTCCCGTCAAAGGCTCGTCTTCACTGAAGACGATGGTCGGCGTGTCGTTCGAGGCAAGGCGATACCAAGCCTGAAGTATGTCGCCCGGCGTGGGTATCGAATTAGCAGTCAGCTGAATTGACGGGCCCGAGATCGTGTATGCCGTTCCTTCCCGCAAGAGGAGTCCATTGCGAAACAGCTTGAGACTGGCAGGGGGTGAAGGAATTCCGGACAGAGTAAAATTCCCGTTTACGCCGTTAATGGTTCCGGAGGGCGTTTCGCCATCGACGAACGCAAGACCACCAGAGCCGCATGGCCCTGAAGTGCCGTCGACGTGAACACAGTCACCGGCGTTCCCAAGAGCTCCGTCCAAAGCGCCTGATTGGTTAATAACCGCTGTGCGGAAAGTTGTGAATCCGCTGCCTTTTAAAGGACGTACGTCCAACTCAGCGCGCAGTCCACTCACATCGGTGATCGAAACAGGCCCGTCGGTGATGGCGCCTGCGTCGTCACCGCTCTGAACCCGAACATCTTTTAATCGAAGTTTTACCGTACTCGGGGGAATTGACCAGAATTCGACAAACTGCGTCTTCCCGTTGCTGTTGAACTTTACGGTATATGCGGTCGGTTTCGCAGCATCCTTGGTCGGGACCAAGGCAACGCGCAGGTTGCCGGCGGTCACTTTCACATTCAGGGTCTGCTGTGGAATCTCCGAGCCGTCGGCAGCTTGGAAGCTTTTCCATTCAATTTGGGCAACACCTTCGAAGCGCGTTCCATCGGCTTTGTATAGCGTGTCTTGAATCGTTGTCAGAGCGGGCGCGGCGGCACACCGGCCGACTAAAAACGCCGCGATTAGGGCGAATCGCATGATCATTTTCCTCCAGAAAAAAAGCCCGGCGAGCCGCATAATCGCGGCGCCGGGCTCGGGTGAACCTTTCCTGATTCAAATTTAGCGCAGAGGTGTGCGAAACCCGGGTACCGATTTTGGTGAATATCCTCGCAACTTATTCTTGATGCGAGAATTACAAGTTTTTTTTACTTGTGTGAATGGGTCATTGCCGCAGGCCAAAACTGGGTATGAAAAGGGGCAGAGCGTAATATTGTGATAGGCCGGAGGGGCATAGGCCGGTATTGGTGCGGGTCTATCTGCCTGATGGCGAATCTGGCTCGGACGCGCCGCCGAGGTAAATCGGTTAGAGCCGAGAAGTCTTCAACTCGAATCTGACGGTTTTCCTCGTGCTCTGTGCCCGTTTTGATGATGACCTAAAAATCATGCGCTCTAATATGAAGCATCCGATTTCCGGAGCTTTCGATGTAACAAATCGGTGATCGTCTCGGGCACGTTCAATCTGAAAAACTACCAATCCATGGAGTGAAGTTTTCTCAAGGATGCGTTCCTCCGACGGGTGGATGATACAATTTCCCGGGATCTTAGCCAATGCTCGCTGTAAGGACGCCCAGACTCCTCACTGGCCCCAGAACTTAAGCTGACCGGGATAGGACCTAGAAACGATTCGGCAATCCCATTCGTGTTAATCACCCTTCGGGTGTGCAACAGGTTCCCAAGCCAACCCACTGGAGAGATGATAGTCAACGTCCCATTGTGGTGCTGCTCTACCGTTTGTTGGCCGACAATCCGTTCATTACCTTTCTCGTCGTAGGTAATGTCCACTTGGTCAGCCCTGAACCAGGGAAACACTGCAGGGCTCGACATGCGGACCTGTGCACGCGATGCAGTCGTAAGGAAGAGAATGCCCATGCCAATCGCAACCGTAACTACAAATATCGACATCCTGTGCTTCATACGGATGAGCATACGTTATTGCTATACGACGGGATGAGCCGGACGGGTCAAACGGAATATAAGGCTCGATGGCATTACCTGAAGCAGGGGACCTGCCGCTCGCGTCGAGGCTATCTTGCGCAGGATTGAGGAAAAACCAAACGGCTGCTTCAATAAGTCCGAACATTGCTGAAGATATCTATCGACCGGAACGGATTGCGCGGCCGATTCGCCCGCCAAGGTCCCTGTTAGCACCGCGCACAATAGACCGGACCCGGTGAACGGATCGACAAACGAGAGCGCGTCCCCGGCTACGTAAACTTCCTGCTTGGATCGGAACTGATTGCCGAACTCCAGTGGGCCCGTAAAGATCCAATCCCACTTTCTTGTGAGCGGAGCCAGACGAGCGCTGACCGCCGGATCGCGCCAGATCATGGTGTCGACATCGAAGGCGTGTTGCCGAAGCTGCTCCTCGGGCGCGAGTCCGCACACGTTGGTAGCGCCATCCTCCACACAATTCACACCCACATACGTTGCTCCCGCAAAATAGAGTTCGACGGCATCGTCCGCAGGTCCGTCGAAGTGCGCTTTGAAACCGAACAGGCGACCGCCGCGGGATCGTGTCGATGCTCTGCCGGTAGTAACGATACTGGCCGCGCCGGCGGCTGCAGATTGTGCGCCCAAGGTCAGAGCGGTGTTCCAAAGCCAGGAGTCGAAAGTGTACCGGCTAAGGCCGAAGGCTGGCTGAGGAAGCGTCTCGGACTTCTCAGCGGAGCCGATCCGGATCAGCATTCGTCGAATGATCGAAGGCTTCAAATCTAGAAAAGCCGACCACAAGTCCAGCCTGCCGAGTGCATCCTGAATGCCGGGCGAGAAGAATTCGCCGCAGACCTTATGACGAGGAAAGCGGGATCGTTCGATGATTGTCACCGGAGAACCGTTTCGACGAGCCGCGATAGCAGCCGATGTACCCGCTGGTCCCCCACCGAGAATGCAAACCCGCCTCACAATCCCGCAGTGGTGGACTTCCGTGTCAATGCGCGCAACGCCGACTCAGCGTGATGATCTGCCGGATATTGCGCGAGCGCTTCCTTGAAAGCCTTTTCCGCAACGTCAGCTTTGCCATGTCGCATCGCGAGATGTCCTAACGCTTCAGCCGCGGGCCGCGGATAGTACGGAGGCTCATTGTAGACGAGGTGCTGCTCACGAACCGATGCGGATGCTATCTGCTTCAGTCCCTTATCGACGCGCTTCTCTGCGATTGAGATGTGGCCTTTCAGTTCTTCCGACGCGACCTTCACTTCCGGTCGAACCTTGCCCTTGTTTGCCTTCTTATGCGCCTGTACAGCCTGTTTCATCAAGGCGGATTCCTGCTTTGCCGGCCCTACCTGTCCTATATCGGCGTAAGCAACTGCACGCGACCAGTGGTACCAAGCTTGCAAACGGGGCTTGGCAGGTTTCGGCAATTGATCGGACAGGACGTCATCCCATCTTCGGAACTGCACCATCGTCCGCATAAGCGAGAACCAACCCTGTGTCCAGGCTGTGCGTGTATTCTCGAGATCCTTTGCTTCGCGAGGATTCTCCTTCATGGCGATCAGTTCGCGCGCAGAGGCAACAGCTTTGTCGTAATCGCCGCTGAAAGAGTAGGAGGTCGCAAGAAAGTGAACGTTGTGACCATGATGCTGATTGCCATAGAGCGAATCCGCCTTCATGTATCCGCGTTCATTTATCGCAGCCGAATCGAATGACTTGATGGCCTCGTCCCAACGGCCTGTCTGCGCCCAGATGTGCCCGGGCATATGAAGAGCGTGCGGGATGTTTGAAACCAACTCGGCGTATCTCTTGCAACTTGGCCACGCATCTTTGGCAAAGTTCGATCCTTCAAAGCCGTGGATAACGTAGTGATGAACGCCGGGATGATTTGGCGCATCCAGCATGAGTTGCCGCAGCATCGAAGCCGATTCCATCGACGATGGATACTTGGGAGTTTTCTCGGGAAGCGTAAAGCCGCGCATGATCATAAGCGCAAGATAGGTTCGAGCTTCAACCTCCTTTGGATACTTCGCGACTAAAGCTCGAAGCTCTTTGACAAAAGCCTCATCCTGGTCTTTAGCCTTCGGGTCGCGACGCGCAACGATTGCGGCAATGTACATTTTCTCTACATCGGTTGCCTTGCCGGGAGCGTTCGACAGTTCCAACGCCTTGCGGATCGCCTCCTGCACTCGTGGAACCGGTGGCCGATTCGTGGGATCGCCAGCGAGTTGGAATCGCGGACGAAAGTCGCCGACCGCAACCATCGCTACGCCCCAATGCGGCATCGGCGCTTCAGGATCGAGCTGCGCTGCCTGCAGAAAAGACCGTTCTGCCTCTCGCGCCCAAAACGAGTGCATCTGCGCGACGCCTTGATTAAAGAACTTCTGCGCCTCGGCGCTCCGGGTGGTGATCGGAAAATCGATCGTTCCTTGACCTTCCAGAAGTTGGGCTGGAAGCGGTGGGGCCGAACCACCGGGAGGAGGAGCGCACGCGTCGGCGGCGGGTTTCGGAGTTTGCCCGCAAAGAAGGGAAGCTCCTAACAAAATGCCAGCAACCATTGATCTCATTGAGTCACCTGCAAATGATGGCGGATCAACTCTACCAACTGATCTGTTCTATATGCTGAGCCTTCTACCA
>DASQLD010000181.1:0-3228 GCA_035630195.1 Bryobacteraceae bacterium | reverse complement strand
TCCGATCACCTGATCCCAAGTCAGCCCTGTGCCGGCTTCGCCGCGATTCGGCCGAAGCTTTAGCTCCAGCCAGCGCTCGTTGTACTTGTCCATGGGATCGTACAGTGGCTTCGGATCGGCGGTGTGGATCATGACGGGGATCTTGTACTTGGCACACACGTCCCACACCGGATCGAGTCGCGGATCGTCAACCGGGACCCGTTTGCCGTTCACGTCCTTCTGCTGCATTCCGAAGTCTTTCCATACCTTTACACCGATTGCGCCCTCCTTAATATCCTGTTCGAGCTGCGCTGCTGCTCGCTGACCGTAGTCCGGCGATCCGATACCGTTCATGTCGATATTCGTCATGCTGGCGAACCTGGCCGATTGAGGGTGCGCCTTGATCCCGTCGAGGAAACGCTTCGTTCGCTCTCCGAAGCTCCCGCGGACAGGCGAGCTTAGCATGATCTTCATGTTGATGCTGTCCATGTCCTTCAACAACGAATCGAGCTTGGAGACGTCGCGCTGATGTGTGTGGATGTCGATGAAAGGATACTTCGCCCGCGGAACGGTCGTCTTGGGCACGACGAGCATGGCTTTCGGCTCGTATTCCTCGATCGTCGGCGCTGGTGGCGCAGGGGTGGCGGGCGCCGGTTGTTGCTGCGCGAAGAGCGGAAGGGCAAGCAGAGATGCCGGGATCAGGACACTGAGCTTTTTCATTGCTGAATGTGAGTATAACCGTCTTGCGGATGCGCCTAAGTATGCGGGGATGTCCAGGCAGTGAATTTCGCGACGGTTCGATATCCCATGCGTTCGTAGAGCGGACGGCCGGCTTCGCTCGCATGCAGAACCGAATGACGGAGTCCGGTCGCTCGCATTGCTTCGTTCAGGCCATGACGCATCACGGCCTCCGCATATCCCTTTCGTTGGAACGCCGGCGCAGTCGCGACACAGACGACGTTGAGGCAGTTATCTGTGATGAACACCGTGGCTGTACTTGCTGGTTGGTCGCTCTCGTAGAGCGCGTAGGAGAACACGTCGCTTCCGAAGAAGGAGGCCCATTGCGTCTGCTCCGCCCATTCGAGTGGCATCCCATAGGCGAGGCAGTTTAGTTCGCCAACCAGTAAGGCCCCACTTGTCCCAGAAAGCGGCCGGACGTCCTGGGCGGCTGCCGCTACCGGTTCGATCGAACACTCAGCGGCCATACCGCTAAGCGCCATCGCAGGCACGAGTCCAATGTTAGATAGATATTCGCTAGCCCCGGCGGGAAGCCAGTCATCGCATGGACTGAACATCCACGGCCAACCCTGTTGAGCTGCGAACCGAAGTAACGGCTCGATCCGGCGCCGCATCCCCGGCAAATCGTCAATTGGTCGTGACAGGCACGCGTGGTTATAGAAGGGCATGGGCACATTGCCCCAAAATGCGTGCAGTCCATGAAGATCCGGCGATTCAAACGCCGGACTGCATACGATCATGCGGCGCAGCGCCGCTGCCCATTGCGAAACCGACTCGTCGACAAGTGGCGACGCTGTTTTCACCTACGGCTCTGGAACAACCTCAAGTGGGTTCACCACGGGAAATGTGACGATGTTGCTGACGAAAAAACCCTGAGCAATTGTCAGTTGTGTCTGGGGATTTGTTGGGATATCGGAGTTGAGAAGCAGGACCAACTCGTAAATTCCTATCGTTCCGGGCTTCATTCCGGCGTAGATTACGTTCGCCGTCTTGCCGCCTGCGATGGCATCGTCAACAGGCGAATTTGGAGCGTTCAGAGCAGGTCCGAAATACTTTGAGCCGGTGACGCTCGAGAACTTCGCCGCGTCGGGCTGGACCAATCCGAGACCCGTCGCGTAGATAGTAATCATCTCGCCCGGCACTGCGGGGTCCTCAGCAGTAATGCGTTTTCCTTCTTCGCTTGCGCAACAAAGTGTGGTGGTGAGAGGAGTCAAAAGGACGCTTTCGGTTCCCGTCGCGGCATACTGCAAGCCTTCGCCTTCATCACCGGGCGCCTTGGCGCGTAGCACGACGCGGGTATATACAGCGGCTGCGTTCGCGATTACAACTTCATCAGGATTGGCATTGATTGCTGCGATCAATCCGTCTCGGATGATAGCCAACGAATCATCCTTCTTCACTGTGTACTGGTATTTGCGATCTTCCCCGAGCGTAATGGAAACAACATCGTTCTCTTTGGGAGTACCGTCGACCGAAACGACACCGATCGCATTGCTACTAGCGTGGAAGGCGACCGCCGGACGCGGATCCAATCCGTCTTCGGCGAAGATGCCCGGGTTCTGTTGGACGACGGGCACTCCAATCGCGTTGGTTATCTCCACCGAGCTATCTTTGCGTTCAATTCGCACCCAAGCGCTGACACTTGTTGTGTCGTTGACCTCAAAAGGCATTTGCGTATTGATCTGCGTCGGGGAAACGTACATGAGAGGAGCTGCGATACCGTCGATATACACTTCAACGCCCGCCAGCTTCCGAGGCAGATCGTTGCTCTCGGTGTTGGCGGCGGCTATGCCATCTGCAAGGTTATCGCCGAGGAGTGTGACTAACGTACCAGGGGCGATTTTAGCCGCGTCCTCGCCTCCGTCGAGCGTAGCGCCACTAGTGGCGGCCTGAATTTGCGCGCCCGTTGAGGTCGTGACGGAGAAGGCGATTAAGTTGCCGGCAAGGCCCGACACCCTGGCGGTCAGAATGATCTGATTGAAGAGCGTGTTGGAACTGGCGAACACAGCCGGGTCGCCGGCTCCTGCATTGATCGATTCAACGAGAGCATTGATTACCGTGGCGACGGTTTGGCTGCCAGCGGCCTTGAATTTGTACTCCCGCTCGTCTTGAATCTTGATCGTGATTTCGTCGTTCTCTTTGGGATCGGCTGAAAATGTCACTGCGCCTACCGCAAAAATGTCTCGGCTGGCAGCGTTACGGACACCTGTGTACGGGAGCGCTTCCTCGCCTTCGGTGAAGACCAGCACGCGACGGTTATAAGGATCAGTCACGTATAGATTCGTGCCATCCCAGGCCAGAGCGCTGGGTGTGCGCATGGAATCGGAGGAAGACACACGCAGTTCGCCCGTGTCCTGAACCAGATTTTCCGTCAACTGTCCGAGAACCGCATCGGCAGCCTCGCCACTTCGAGTGGGGATTGTGTTGTAAACCAGAACGCGATCGTTTCCCCCATCTGCAATAAACAACCGCCTGCCGTCCGACAAAGCGTACCTTGGAAATGCTAAGGTT
>DASQLD010000180.1:0-7988 GCA_035630195.1 Bryobacteraceae bacterium | reverse complement strand
CGGCTGGACTGTCGGGCGCGACGAATGCGTCGGCATAGCGCCGGGCGGCCTCAACACCTTTGCCGGCTTTGGCCAGCCACTTTCCTGCCTCTCTAGCGGACTCATGGCTAGGATAAGTCTCGAAGCTTCGGATCGCGAGTGCGATCGCCTCATCGGTCTTACCGAGGTTGCCTTTGGCGCGGGCCTGGAAGGTCAACGACCGGCCCACTGCACGGTCATACTGCTCGATGAACTCGGCCTTCTGGCGGGGGTTCTTTGGCTCATCCTTGAGGATGCCCTTGAGCGATTCGCCATAGTGCGTGGCGTACTTCAGCGCACGTTCGGAGCGATCCTTGTCGTCGGACTCGAGCAGGATGCGCGTGACACGTTCGAGCACCTGCGGCTGATCCATATTCTTCGCGAGCGACTTCTCGCCCCAGATGAGGATGCGCCGTTTGTCGTTTGCCTCGATTGCAGCTTTGACGAGAGTCCGCTCCAGCTCGTCACGTTGCGCCGACATCGGGTACTTGGCGAGGTGTTGTTCGAGGACGCGCGCGAACTCAAGCGGGCTGTTGCCGGCTCCGGCGAGAGCGGTGCTGAGTTCTTTCTGCTCTGTCTCCTGACCGAAGCAGATTATGACGGTCAGTAGAAGGCCGATTGCAAATCGGCCGCAGCTTGCAAAGCTGCCCCACAATAGAAACTTCTTCATTCTGCGATCTTCGGCTTTGGATTGCGAAACCCTTCAGCGAGAGCTGCGGCGCGTTCCCGCGCCATGTGCAGATAGCTATCGTTCTTGGCAACGCGGTCAAGGAGCGGGAGCAAGCGCTCGACTCCGACGAGGCGCTTGCGATCGTAGGCGGACTGGATTTGCAGCAGTGTTTTGTTTACTCCGAGCCGATCAAACTTGGCGGTGCGTTCGAGGTCGAACTGGAGGCGCTGCGTTTCGGTGATCCGTTCGAACCAGTCGGACAACACGCGGGCATCTTCGTCGAGCGAGTAGTTGAATTTGACTTCGTTCTTCGCCGATCCGTCCTCGAAGCGAAAGGTCTTGACACCCATGTTCGCGACCTTGAGGCCCGATTCGAGGGGGCGCTTGAAACGCTCCAACTTTTCGGCAAGGTTGAAAATCTCGGCGGTGTCTTCGGAAGACATTTTGAATTCCACGGGCTGCTCGTCATCCGGCGCTTCTTTATAGACGGCCTGGCCCGACTTTTGGAGTTCAATGGAAACGTACGCAGGCACGCTTCCGGGAAAAGACTTCGTGTAGTGAATGCGGGCGGACGAATCGTTGGCGTAGACACTGGCGGCAACGGATAAGAGAATGGCCAACCTCATTGACCGACTCTCCGTGTCGCGTGGCAGATGGCGACGGCAACGGCATCGGAGGCGTCTTCGGGCAACTCCTTATGGAGGGACAAGATGGAACGAACCATCATCTGCACCTGGGACTTTTCGGCGCGGCCGTAGCCCACCACACTCATTTTGACCTCCATGGGTGAATATTCCCCGACCGGCAATCGTGATTCGGCGACCAGCAACAACGCGACGCCGCGAACATGCGCGAGCTTAAGCGCGCTACGGGCGTTGACGGCATGAAAGACATCTTCGACAGCAACGCAGTCCGGAGAGTATTGGACAATGATCGATCGCAAGGCAGTGGAGATCGTCAGCAAACGCTCGGCGAGGAGGTCTTTCGGATCAGTCTTTACCACCCCCGCATCGATCATTTTGTGAGTGACGCCATCGGAATCGATGACGCCGTAGCCGGTCCGTTCGGTTCCACAATCTATGCCCAGGACGCGCACGAGACCGGTGTATGGAAGGCGCTTTATGCGAGCGCTTCCATCTCCTTATCGTCGATGTCGGCGTTGGAGAAGACGTTCTGCACGTCGTCGTGCTCTTCGAGGATGTCGAGCATCTTCAAAAGCGAACCAACGGTTTTGCCTTCCACCTGAATCGAATTCTTCGGGATCATGGCGAGCTTGGCTTCCACGAAGGCGATATTTGCTTTCTGCAGAGCTTCCTGAACGGTGTTGAGGGCATCGGGCGCGGTTATGACTTCCCAGGAATCGCCGTCCTGGCGGAGGTCATCGGCGCCAGCTTCGAGGACGAGGTTCATGAGCGTATCTTCGTTCACGTTCTCGCCGTCGATGATGATCTGGCCCTTGCGCTCGAACATCCAGGCGACGGAACCCTGCTCGCCCATATTGCCGCCGTTCTTAGAAAAGGCGTGACGGATTTCGCTGACGGTGCGGTTCTTGTTGTCGGTCGCGACCTCAACGATGACTGCGATACCGCCTGGGCCGTAGCCTTCGTAGGTATATTCATCGATGGTGCCGCCATCAAGTTCGCCGGTGCCGCGCATAATGGCGCGCTTGATGTTTTCATTCGGCATGGATACCGCTTTGGCAGCGGCGACCGCGGTACGCAAACGAGGGTTGCCGTCCGGATCGCCCCCGTTTCGGGCAGCGATCATGATTTCTTTGATGATGCGGGTAAATGTTTTACCGCGCTTGGAATCTAGGGCAGCCTTTTTGTGCTTGATGGTAGCCCATTTAGAGTGGCCTGACATTTCAAAAACCTCTTCGCATTATTCTTTACAGCCGCTCGCTTTGGGTCGCGGCTGGGAAACGGATTGGACAGGACGGCAAGCGGAGCTAACTGTCCAGTTTATCAGCTTGATGCAGGTAGTTTCGGAGCGATTCGTGCGAACCATCGAAATAACACTCGATCAAATCTTCCAGGGCGACTCGGCGGACCGAATCGCGAGAAAGAATGGCCGAGTAGTGAAAGCCGCGCCCGACCTTGCGCCGCTCGACACAGCCTCGCCGAGCGAGGCGGTCGAGAACGGTCATTACGGTTGTGTACGCCAGTGTTCGCGCTAGCGCCGCCTGTACATCCCGAACATTTGCTTCCCCCAACTCCCACAGCGCTTTCAGACATTCGAGCTCGAGTCGGGGCGGCAGTTCCCGGGGACTCATTTATGGCTCCCCAAGGCGCCTTGCAATTTTTCTGCGAACGCCGACACCGGACGTTCAATGATGGCAACCGGAGCGTCCGGCGGAGCCGGTTTCGGTGGGTCTCCATCCAGGAACTTCCGTTTCTTGAGGACGGAACGATCGAGCGAGGATACGTAAGATGTCCAGCATCCTTCTACGATGCGGTCCTTTTCGAGGAAGGATCGCATACACTCCATCTTCGAATCCATATTGTCGATGTGATGGAGCAACAGGGCCTCGGGAAAGAGCGGCACCTTCGGCGAGCCATATTCCATTTCGCCGTGGTGGCTGAGAATCATGTGTTGCAACAGAGTTCGAAGCCGCTCCGGGAAATCCGGGATGAAGCGAAGCTTCTCATCGATCATTCGCACCCCGATGACTATATGACCGAGCAATTGACCTTCGGGGCTGTAGCCGAAGCTGCGATCGTAGGTGAGCTCGTGGATCTTACCGATGTCATGCAAGATGACGCCCGACAATAAAAGATCCATATCGATATCCCGGTAGTGCGAACCGAGGAGCTTGGCGACGGAGCACATCGAAAGCACGTGCTCCAGCAGTCCGCCAAGGAACGCATGATGCACGTTCTTAGCAGCCGGCGCGATCTTGTAACGCCGGGCGATTTCGCTGTCGTCGAGAAACAACTGCAACAGACTACGAAGAGGGATACTGCCGATTTCCTGAACGATATTCCGGAGCTCGGCAAACATTTCCTCGGGATCGCGCAACGACGCCGGGAAGAAATCGGTCTGATCGACCGAATCAAGCGGCTGCTTCATCAGCTTGTGCACCGTCAATTGGAGACGGCCCTGATGAACTTGCAGAAGACCGCGGACTTTCAAGAAATCATCACGCTCGAAGGTATCGATGACTTCCGCGGCATTGTCCCACATGCGAGCATCGATCTCGCCGGTGCGATCGCCAAGAATCAGTGAGAGATACGGCTCGCCGGTCTTTTTTTGTCGAACATCTTTGTGCTGGACCAGCAGTGTCGCCGTAACAATCTGGTTTGGCTGTAGTTCGCTAACGTAAGGAGACTTCATCCGCTATTACTGGCTGGAAGACGTCCCGGGCTTCTTCACGGGAGTGCTGGTTCCGGGAATTGGGAGCATCCAAAGCAAGCGGCGGTTACGTGTTTGAGCCTGTACTTCTTCTTTCGTGACGGTTTCCGGTCTCAACTGAGCGGGATCTGTCCACGCGGTGTTCTTCCCTTCAGCGGCGCCGCTGTCGACGTACCCTGGTTTGATTTCAAGGAACGATTCGTAACGGAGCTTGGTGAGGTATTCCCGCACCTGTGGCTGGAACTTGGGCTGAATCAACTCGTTCATGATTTCCTGCTCCACTTCCTCGAACGACGCCTGGCCGGCCTTGTGCCGCTCCTCAACCTTCAAGATGAGAAAGCCGTTCGCGATGCGAATCGGATCAGTGACGAAGTTGCGGTCCGCGGAAGCGAGGACGTCGCGGATGGATTTATCGAGCTCAGTCAACTTGAAGCCGCCCAGTTCTCCGTATTGGTCTTTGGTGGTGGAATCGGAATTAGCGCGCGCCATTTCGGGGAACTTTTCGCCCTTCTTGGCGCGAGCAGAAAGATCTCGGGCTTTCTTCTCAGCAGCGGCTATACCGGCCGCGTCCTTACCCTCGGTAGATACCAGAATCTCGCGCAGGAAGACCCGGTCTTCGCGCATGTACTTGCTCTTGTTCTCGTTGTAGTACTTCTCAAGCTCGGCGCGCGGTACGGTCAAGCGGCCACCGACTTCCTGGCGGATCACGCGCTGCGTGAGGTAGCCGTTGCGAATTTCGCTCTTGAAGTCTTCAAATGACTGACCGCTCTGCTCGCGAATGTATTGCTGAAATTTCTCCGGGTCCGGGATCTTGGCTTGCAACTGAATATCTGCCAGATATTTGCTGACGTCCTGCTCAACACTGATGCCGATCTCCTTGCCTTTCTGGACAAGGAGCAACTGGTCAATCCGCTCCCGAAGCGCATCTTTCTCGCGGTCGGCGACGATCTTTTCCAGTTCCGGGCTCTTCATACCCCGAGCTTTCAATTCGGTCTCAAGTTGACGGCGGGCGCGCTCGATTTCCGATCGCGTAATGATGTCGCCATTGACTTTAGCGACGATTTCTTCCACCAGAGCAATATCAGCGGCGAAGAGGGACGCAGTAAGGGCAAGCGGAGCCCAGACGGTCAAAAACTTCATATGCGGTCCATTGTAGCAACTACACAGGTAGGAGTCGATAGAGCCCCCAAATCTGCGAGTTACCAGGTCCTTTCTAGGATTTGATACGGGTAGAGTGGTCGGACGGTTGCGGGTTTGTCATTTTGAACGTGCGGGACTGTCGGGGCGGGTTCGGCCGTGATGGGTTCCGCAGGCGGCGCCGGGTTCGTTTCGTCAACTACCAGACGCGGCTTCATCTCTATGAGGGCCGAGGGAGTTAGCGGTTCTTCAGGGTATGGAAACGCGCGCAACTTTTTGAGATTTTCGAACGCGCGGTCGTAGGTTCGCTGGAGCCGAGTTTCATAGCGAGTAAGCACGTTCAACGCCTGGGACGTGTCGGAGAGTGACTTGAAGGCCATCGCCTGACGGCGGCTGCCGGATGGATTTTCACCACGCTTGCGGATGTATTCGGCTTGGTCGTCCATGCGCATGTCCATGGTTTCTGTTTCGATGGAGCGGATGCGGCGGAGACGCCACTTGGCTCCTACCATTTCGTCTACGAGCTCGAGCTCGACTTCGTCCTGGGGCGCAAAGCGTTTCAGATAGGCAGCGCGGAGGGAGTCGTAGTCTTCCTGCCTCTCGGTCTGGAGGACAAGGATCTTGTCGGAGTTGAGTCCATGCTTCAAGCTGTTTTGGGAGGAGCGGGCCTTGCCTTCTTCGGTTTTGGGTCCGTTAGAAAGGGCTCCGTTGCTGCGGGAGGATTCGGATTGACGGTTCGTACGTGACATCGCGATTAGAAGGTAGCATGGCGATCTGCGGGCCAATGGCACTTTGCGGCATAAAGTACTGATGGGGAAGAAGATTGCGTTGAGTGAGGGCCGTGAAGGAAGAAGTGTGGAGCTGTTCAGATTGCGTCGTAGGCAACTTGCGAGTTTGTTGCGAGGCTGACTGCGTCGCGTATGGGAATACCGAGCCCGATGTTCAAGTTGGCCGTTGTGCGTCAGAGTGGCGGTACTAAACCCTGCCGACTACAGAGGAGTGATTTCGGTGAAGCGCTCTGATCAGATCAGAGGGCTTCACCTTTGCGGCCATCCAGGCCGTGCCAGAGCAGAAGTCTTCGAGCGTCGTAACCGGCGGCGGTCAAGGAGGCCGCCGTCCAATGCCGAAAACTCGAAGAAAGAAGCGAAACCTAAACGAGTCTTGACCCTTCCCGACCTTGAACAAACGAAGGCGGCAGTCCTGAGTAGCCTAACTTCCAAGAGCGGTCAACGTACCTATCTAGGATCACGCCATCACCGACTTCGTGGACTGGTACTGCTCCGAACCGCGACTCGCATTCAACCGCACTGTCGTGTTGCGATACCGGATCTATCTCGAACAGAAGCAGTAAGCGCCGACTACGATCAACCTGCGCCTGGCCGCCGTCCGGCGTGTGGCGTATGAGGTCGCCGATTCCGGCCTTCTAAGTCCGGAACTTGCGGCGGAGATCCGGCGGGTGAATGGAGTTCGCCGCATCGGAGTCCGCATCGGTAACTGGCTCACCGCAGAACAGAGTAAGCGGCTCTCGGCGGGTGCGGATCGCGATTCGCTCCGCCGCAAGAGGAATTACGCCATCCCGGCCATACTCATCGGATGTGGACTCCGCCGCGGCGAGTTGCTCGCGCTCCATGTCGATGAATCCAATTGCGAGAGGAGCACTGGGTAATCGCCGACCTTCCGGGCAAGGCCGGCCGGACACATCCGTACCGTCGCGATTCCAGCGTGGGTCAAGGACGCGATTGACGCTTGGAAACAAGCCAGCGGTACCACCGAGGGCGCGCTCTTTCGATCAATCAACAAAGCTGGCCGGGCCTGGGGCAGCGGAATGACGTTCAAGGTGCTATGGGAAGTTGTGCGAGAGGCTGCGACGCGGGCCGGGATCGAGAAGCTTGCACTGCACGACCTTCCCCGTACTTGCGCAAGGCTGTGTCATTTTGCCGGCGGCGAACTGGATCAGATTCACTTCTGCTTGGGCACGTCTCAATCCAGACCACCGAGCGCTACCTCGGATGCAAGCAGAAGTTCCGCGAGGTTGTCAATGACCGGATGGGCATCGAGCCGGAGGCGAACAGATGATTGAGGTGGTGAAGTCGGCAGATGGGACAACTCTTGGGAAATGCTCACTGTGGTCACGCGACCAAGCGTCGGACGCCAGCACTTCCGCGACTGGGGGACCATCATGTCCCAGTGAATGTCCAATCCAGAGAAGTCGTAGAGGGGCGAGGCTCACAGGCCTCAGCGTAGCCGATCAGAGGTTTCGTCCTGAACCCGCCCCGCCACTCGCCGGCGCCCATATGCTACGGGCGTTCTTGCACTGGAATACTCACTGGCGCTCCTGAAACCCAGGCCGCGGTTACCTGAATGGTTGCAGGTCCCCTTGCGGTATCGGGAGGCACTCGAAAGTTCACCTGGTATGAGTCCACAGCACCGGGATAGCCCACCGCGCCGAGTACATCGGCAGTCTTTCCATTGACCGTCACCTCGACGGGTGAGTTGACCACCGCCAAAGGGCTCGTTGGGAACGGTTGGCCAGGGTCAACTCTCGGGGTCACCGGGCCGAGGCCCGTCGCGAAGAGGGACAGAATCTCCCCTGCCATCGCCGGCTTGGACGCTGTGACGAGCGAGAAGTCGCTGGAATGAGCGATGGCCAGACCCGCCGGGAGCATAGTAACTTCGGGGCGCGCCATTGGGATCACGTGGGCGATCCACCGCACGGTTCCACCTCCATGGCGGCGGCGGTTCGCGGGGTCCTCCGTGATGGAGGCATTCCGTTGAGTAACCGCTCCCGGCGCTGCAGCCGCGACTGACAACT
>DASQLD010000179.1:0-6769 GCA_035630195.1 Bryobacteraceae bacterium | reverse complement strand
CGCACTGCGACCCGCTCTATTCCAGCGCGATGACCGACGAGTCGGGCGGATTCGATTGCTGCCAGGTGATGAAGGAGTCGCCCTACATCAAGTTCGTCGAGCAGGTCTTCGAGTGGCGGAACATGGTCTACGAATTCTACCCGTACCACTGGGCCGAGAAGACACACTGGACGGACCTCTACAACCTGTCCGACACGGACCCGCTGTTCCAGAATTTTCTGAAAGCCGGCTACGCACGAATCCTCGTCCCCGTCACGCCTGGGTATAACCTCGCGGCGACGAACTTCGTCACGCTCGGCACGCCCGACCTGAACGACCTGGCCTCCTTGCAGGTGATGGACATCATCAATGGCATGGACGAGGACGTCCCCACGCTCGCGGCCGCGCGCGTCTCGACCCAGGCCGATCTAGATCTTGCCAATCCAGGTGCGACCATTGATGGGGTCACGATGCTTGCCGGTGACCGCGTGCTCGTGCGCCATCAGACTCTCAACGCGGAGAACGGCGTCTATGTGTGGAACGGCAGCGCGGTCCCCATGACGAGGGCGACCGACGCCGACGCCCCTGGCGAGCTGGCACAGGCTGTCGTCGAGGTGACGGAAGGCACGGACAAAGGCTTTATGTTCCGACAGACGGAACTTCCATTAACGACGATTGACAGTGATTCCGTCATCTTCCAGATCGCGGCTGAGGTCATAAACGAGAGCCTGCTGATACCGACCGACCTGACGATACTTGAATGCAAGAGCGCGGGCGTGGAACCAACCACCATGAAGATTCTGGGTCTGTGCGAGACTGCCGGCACGATGACACCGGTCCTCGACGGGGGCGGCTCTAAGTCCGGTGATGAGGAAGCGGAAAAGCCCGAGCATCATCACGAAGACGGTCACGGGCACAAACACTAGACCGACCCTTTTACTGATCGAGCCATGTCCGGCAATCACCCACATTCGAGCGCCGCGCGGAGGCCGACGTTGAATCTCTCTGCCTTCAAGATTGTGCCCGTCAAATTAATTATACAGAACCAAACGTTAATCAGAGAGCAACTGTTTGGCGGCGGAGCGTCGTCACCCGAGGTCTCGTTTGAGATAAATGCGGTCAGCGGGTACGTCAGTTACCGGCACCGGAAAAAACTCTACCGCGAAGGGGAACGCAAAACCCTGGCTCTGCCCCCTACCGAAGAGGCGGCGACGCTGGCGGCAAAAACTTTTCTTTCCGAACGTTACCAGGCTTTTGCCACCAACCAACTTTTGCAGCAGACGTTCGCGAACGCGTTAACCAAGGGGAAGCCGCTCGCTTATCCGTTCTCGTTCTCCATGATTCCTCCACCGCGATGGTTAAAGCATGCCGGCACCTATCTGGTGAGGAACGACAAGCACGAACAGCCTGATCACTGGCTGTGCAAGTTCCAGGTCGAAATAGAAACGGCCGGCGGAAAGCTGCCCGTCCTGAACTCTTCGCTCGACTTGCGTATCGGCGAGAGCGGCGGCGGCGGGGCGCTGAATTACGAGGTGATCGGCTTTCAATCTCGCTGGCGTCCGATCTACGAAAGCTACCGCGTGGAACAGTTCTTACCTGACACGGGCCAGCCGGAGCACGATCCTGCCGAAGAACAAAACGGTGGCCATGTGCATCTTGATGAATTCACCTTACTGAGCTACCTGCTCGCGGACGAGAAGGTTCCGCAATTTAACTTGCTGCCTTACGAAGCAACGGTCTCCGGCGAACACCACCTGAGCGTTCTGCCCGCCAGTAAACACTCACTCTGGGTCGAATTGAACGTTAGAAAAGCCAACGGAAAATACAAAGTTCAAGCGCTGTTGATGGGCGGCAGCGGGAACTATCAAGCACACTGGGGATTCTGGGACCCGTACGTTTATAAGTTGGTCGGTCAGAAGGACGCGAAGAAAAAGAAACCAATAAAGGGCTAGCCGGGTGAGAAATGCGTGAACAGTTTAGCTTGAAGCAGAACAGGAGAGCGGCAGTTTTGATAAAGCTCGAAACCGAACTGGACGTCCAGGTCTACGTGGCGGAGTTGGAAGTCGATGAAGGTGTGCAGGAGGTCGTCCTTCACGTTTTCGACGAGACGCTCCAAAATTTCGTTGCGAAAAGAATTGCCTTAAACATTCACGCGACCGAGATGCCTTTTGCGCGCCCATTGTCAAATGAGCGAACCAAAGACTGAACATACTATCAACAATTGGACGTTTAAGGTCCGTGACGACCCAGCGAAACCTGTCCCCTGGGTGTACGAGGACGTCAAGAACTGTGGGTATAACTTCGCGACAGAAATCTCCATCGAAAAAATAATCCTGGAGATCGAAAAAGACGGAAAGATTGAACCGCTCGCTCTCAAGTACTCTGATTTCGAAAGCGTGCGCGGCGAGCACCCGGTCGGGTTCCTGAAGCACGACCTGAAGACGGCCCAGTACAGCATCAGCGTCTCCAACTTTGCTGTTTACCAGGGCAACGGGTTGCTGCTCGACCTGATGACAAAGAAAGATGTCCTCCCCGCTAACGACGCGGAAGGAAAACCGGTGAACGAACCCCTTTACCTCTTCTTCACGATTCTCTTTGGCGAATACGGCAACGACCCGCCCCACGAGTTCACCGGGGCGCTGCAAGCCGCGCGCTTCACGCCTGCCCTTAGGTTCGAGACGATGAACAAGAACGTCCGGTCCATACGCGTTCACTACCGCTTCCACTTCGATCTGGACAGCTACCTGAAAGACGCCACTCCGCTTACCCAGCTCACGGCGGAAGCCAAGCGGAAGATACGGGGAATCGAGAACTACGCTTCCCTCATCAGGGACGCGGACCACTTCCCGTCGTCCGTGCTGCCGACCATTAGGCTGCTGAAAGCCATATTTGGCTTGTCCGCGGAGCTTAAGTTTTTTGACGCACAACTCGAAGCCTGCAAATTCGAAAGCTCCTGCCGTTTCCAAACCTCCCGGCTGAAACTGGAGATTTCCAACGCCATCGCCCTAACCAACAACATTCTGAACATCTCATTTCGCGACCCGCGCACATCGCTGACGGACGCGTCGAAGGCGTTTGAGAAGACCTCGGTGTCCTTGGTTGATGAGAAGATCAGTGCATTAATCGTGGCCAGCTCCGCCGAATATAACCCGTCGGTTGTGGACGAATTAGCGGCGAAAGTCTTCGACGCGATCGTCGGTCCCGCGAAACCGGCACAAGGGCTGCAAACATTTGGGGGCCCGATTGGGGTCGCCTTCGCTCGCGAGCCGCTGCCGGGTATATCGGCTGCGTGTCTGAAGAGCAACATTAAATACTGCCTGATTCAGCTCGTCATCAGGAACTATCCTCGACGCAGGGCCGTGAGTATCGCAAAGCAGTTGCAGTCGGTAAGGGAGAAGATGAGCACCGACCTCGCCGACATTTTGAAGGACCTGGAGCCGGGCGAGTTCGAGGAGGTGTTAGAGCACATGGAAAATCTTCTGGGCGCCATGGCCCTTGCAGCTATGCCGATAGTCGGCCCGATCCCAATCCTCCCGATGATCGACGCCCTCGCCGAGAAAATTCAGAAGCTGGCGGGGAAGATAATATCAATCGCGAGCTTCGTCGCGGCTGAAAAACCGGTGCTATATGAGATCATCGGAACCTACGTTAAAGAGGGGAAAGTGACCGACACATGGGACAATTTGCACTGGTGGGGAACACAGGAGATTCCCTCGGCGCCCGGTGCTTTCCACGCCGTTCATTCGCACTATCGCTGGACGCAGCTCAATACTTACCCGACCGCGGACGAGGCCGAACTGCTCGACGTGGCGAATGCCCTCGCGGGCACTAGGCAGAAACTGCACTACGGAGCGCCTCAGCTCAGGTCTCTGGTAAAAAAATTCGCGGGCAGCAATTTGTCCGGGCCGCTGATAGACCCGGACATCCCGAACCAGACAATCGCTCTCGCGTTGGCCTTAAACGACGGCGAGCTTGACAGGAAGTTAAAGGCATCGGACGAGCCGTTCGAAAAAGTAAGCACCGCTGCGCAGGAAATAGCCACAGTCAGTAGATCGGGAAACAGCGGGAAGGACATTGTCTATTGGCTTTCCTGCGAGGCGGTGAGAGCGCAAAAGGATGTCTTCCAAGGAACCTTGCTAATCAACGGTTTTTACTTCGCGCACGACGAAGAGAAGCCCTTCAGCCTTTTCCGTCCCGCGAATCTCTTTGCCCCCACTCAGGGAGTAGGTTTGCAGAAGCCTCTGAGGAAGAAGCCCTACCATTTGTTCAGACGCCCTTCTGGATAAACCCAAATCGGCGTGCTTAGCCAGCCCACAACGATTCTCTCATGACAAGCAGGCGCGCGATTGGTTGAAACCGCGGCTCCCGACGATTTGAAAAAGAGAGGGCCGCGTCTATGGGACTTTAGTCTTGCGAAGAGGCTTACAGGAGGAAACAGAGGAAACAGAGGCGTCTAAATCCAATCCTCTGTTATCTCCGTTTCCTCCTGTAAGAAGCCTTGCTGAAAGATCATGAGTTCGTTGCCTGCGCCAGCGCGTCGTGGACCGCAGCGAGGAATTGTTCGTCGTTGAATGGCTTGATGAAAAAGGCAACCGGCCCGACGGCCATGGCCGTGGCGCGAGCGGCCAGGTCGTCTCGCGCGGTGATGACAATGACGCGCGGACGTGGAGTAATCGCGCAGGTCCGTGCCAGGATTTCGAGGCCGGTAATGCCGGGCATCCAGATGTCCGTCACCACGACGGGGACGCGATTGGTGGCGGCGTACTCCAGAAATTCTTCCGGTTTGTTGAAGGCGCGCACCGGGATTCCATCGGAGGCGAGGAGATATTGCATCGAGCGGAGGACGGACGCATCGTCATCCAGCAAACAGACTTTTCCTGGAGATGAATCTGCCGGCGTCTTCATGCGGCCTCGCTTCTCGAATCGCGGCGCGCCGCGGGCAGATGGAAGGAGAAACGCGCTCCGCGGTCGGGCGCGTTCTCGGCGGTGATCTTGCCGCCGTGCATTTCAATAATGGAACGAACGATGGTTAATCCCATGCCCATGCCGGTCTGCTTGGTGGAAAAGAAATGGTCGAAGACTTTGTCCGGCTGATCCTTCGGCAGGCCCGCCCCAAAATCGCGCACACTCACCTCCGCGCGCTCTCCCTTGAGGGAACGCGTAGTAACAATGATGCGGCGCTCGGCCGGCGGAAGCCCTTCGACCGCGTCGAGCGCGTTCATGATCAAATTGAGCAGGACCTGTTGGATCTGCACGGGCGCGGCTTCTACCTGCGGCAAACTGTGATCCATCTCGGTCGTGACCACGCTTTCCCGCAGCAGGATGTCCGAGCTGACCAAGCGAAGCGTGTCCGCGATTACCGCATTGAGATTGAGGACGCTGCGGACGACCTGCTTGTCTTTTTGGACCAGGGCGCGAATCCCGCGGATGACTTCGCCGGCGCGCTGACTGTCGGCTACCATGTCCTGGAGCAGTTGTTGCAGAAGGGCTGGATCGATATTTCCGCGCTCGAGAAAACGGCGCGCCGCGGAGGCGTTGTTGGCAATGGCCGTGAGCGGCTGATTCAATTCATGCGCGACCGACGCGGTTATTTCCCCCATCAACGCCACGCGATTCAAATGCGACATTTCCTCGCGCTGGATTTGCAACTGGAGGTCCGCCTGCTTTTGCGCGCTGACGTCGATCGTCACGCCGATAAGCTCGAGGAGATTTCCGTGCTCATCCTGTAAACAGCGTCCGCGGACAATGACCCAGCGTGTTTTGCCGTAAGGCAGAACGAGGCGGTGCTCCGATTCGAAGACGCCGAGCGACGCGCAGGCGTGATCGAAAGCGGCGTGGACGGCGGCGCGTTCATCGGGATGCACACGCGCACAAATCAGGTCGCGCGACAGCGGCTGGTTGGAATCGAATCCGTAAATCGCGCGTCCTTTGTCGCTCATCCAGGCCGTGTTTTGTTCCGGATAGATGACCCAAAACGCGAGGTCCGCCGATTCCGCCGCGAGCTTGATCCTAGCTTCCCGCTCGCGCAACGTCTCCTGCGCTCGCTGGCGCTCGATGGCGATTCCAGCGATGTGGGTTGCGATCTGGGTCAAGCGCAGTTCCTCGGGTTGCGGGCCGCGCGCTTCCTGGCGATACATCGCGAACGAACCCAAGACTTCACCATGCGGCGAGAGAATCGGCGTGGACCAGCAGGCCCGGAGACCGCAGATCTCTGCCAGTTTTCGGTAGTCGGCCCAGAGCGGATCGGTCAGCACATCTTTGACGACGATCTGCTTGCGCAAATACATCGCTGTTCCGCATGAGCCATTCCGCGGCCCGATCGGCGCGCCATCAACAGCTCTTACATAAGCCTCCGGCAAGTTTGGCGCGGCGCCGTGCCGCACATGCTTCCCGTCCCGATCCAGGAGCAGGATCGAACACCGCAATCCGTCGGCCTGCCCTTCCATGAGGAGAACAAGACTGGTCAAGACTTCCGGCAGCGAGGCGTTGGCGGCAATCATCTCCAGAACGCGGCTTTGATCGAAAAGGAAAAATTCTTCCTTTTTGATGTCCGTGATGTCGCGGCAAACAATCACGCCACCCGTCACCTCGCCGTTCGGACCTTTTAAGGGCCGGCCATTCACCCGTGTCCAAAGTCCCTGGAGTGCTTTCTCGTGCCGGACGAAAATCTCCACATTGTTTACCTCCTCGCCGCGGATCGACCGCGCCAAGGGCAATTGATCCGGGGGAAACGGCGTCATCTTGTCTGGCAGGTAGAGACCGTATTGCTGCGACCATTCGCTGGAGGCAA
>DASQLD010000178.1:0-3002 GCA_035630195.1 Bryobacteraceae bacterium | reverse complement strand
TGCGCAGGGTTCGAGACGCCATGGCGGAGATTCTGGACAACACAACCGTTGCAGATGTTTGCGCGGAAGTAGACCAGCGACGGAAATCCCCTGAAGAGGAAGAAGCTTTGATGTTTTATATTTAGCGCTGAGGAACTTAGTTTGGTGCTGAATCGTCTTACGCGCATGAGATTCCTAGTCGGTGTTGTATTCGCATTCACGCTCCTGGCCGATGAGCCGGCGCGTGTCGTGGCGACTGGACAAGGCGAAGTCAGCATCAAGCCGGATCAGGTCCGCATCCAGATCGGAGTGACGACACAGTCCCCTACCGCCCAAGAGGCTGGGGGGCAGAACGCTAAGCAGAGCGCGGCGGTCATCTCAGAACTGAAACAACAATTAGGCGCGGCAGCAGAATTTCAGACGAGAAACTACTCGCTCCATCCGATGTACAAATATCCCACCGGCGGAGGAAAGCCTTCGATCACCGGATACCAAGCCAACAACATCGTCGAGGTGAAATTGAGCGATGTCGGTGCGGTCGGTAAAGCGATCGACAGCGCCACCAAAACGGGCGCCAATCAGATTCAAGGGATTTATTTCTCACTCAAGGACGAACAAAAAGCTCGCGCCGAGGCCTTGGCGAAAGCCGCCGTACAAGCAAGAGCAAACGTACAGGCGCTGGCATCAGCGGTCGGGCTGCGCGTTATCCGCATCGTGAAGGTCGAAGATGGATTACCGGCGCCACCAGTGGTCCCGGTGCGCGCGGAGATGATGATGCGCTCGGCAGCGGCAGATTCGGCGCCGACGCCAGTAGAGGCTGGAAACATTGAAGTAAAGGCAACTGTAACTGTGACTGCCGAAGTAGCGCCTTGATCCCATTGACTTTGAGATTGTCCTGTGACAAAGTGAGTCGCCATGAGTTTGCAAGCGTACACTAGGATCGACAGCGGCGTTGCTGTTATTGAGCTAGAAGGCAATGTGACTTTGGGAAAAGGGTCCAGCCTGATGCGCGACGCGATTCATGACGCCTTAGGCAAAGGTCATAAGAACATCCTGCTCGATCTCGAGAACGTCGGATACATCGATAGCGCAGGGCTAGGAGAGCTAGTGGGATGCAATGCTCTTGCCGATGCCAAAGGCGCCGACATCAAACTTGTGCATCTGCAGAAGAAAGTAAAGGGGCTCTTGCAAATCACGAAGCTGATCACGATCTTTGAGACGTTCGAGGACGAGAATCTCGCCGTAAAGTCCTTTCAGGGAGTGAATTCAGCCCTAGCTTAGGTACGGTTCACCCAGAACACCTTCGTTTCTTCTTCGCTGAAGATCTTCCAGTCGCCAGCCATTCGTCGCAGCTTCAATCGTTGCCGCTCCGCGCCCGCGAAACGGCGCTCGCCGCGCATATCCCAGTCCTTGCGGAATGTCACGACAACCTGGTTTTTCGCGGTCGCTTCGATACGGACATCCGAAATGTCGTAGCGGTTGATGATGGGGTAGAGTTCCTTCATCCGAGCCTTTTCGCGCCGAACGGTTGCCCGCGACACATTGCGTTGCCGAAAGAAGTGCTCGACCCGGGGCGCGTATAGGATTGTTTGCGCGTCTATGTTGCCGTCGATCGTACTGGCCCGCCAGCGGTTGAGGAGGCCGTGGATCTCGGCTGAAGCCTTATCCGAATCGCTGACTCTGGATCGCGTGGACTCTGTTTCAAGTTCAGTAGCTGGGAGAGAAGGTTTTGCCGGAACGGAAGCCGTTTCCCGCGCAGGGGGGCCATCCCCGAAAACAGCTCGGGGCTGGGAGTTTGGAGGACTCGTGACCACCCCTATTGGATCCCGTCGCCAGTCTCCACCGAACTGCGCGATCGCAGCAACTATGAACACCGCCGTCAGCACAGCCAATGATCCCAATAACTTGAGTCGATTGCGGTCCCGGGGCATAGTAGTGCGACGCATACGGAGGTAGCAAAGTCGCCTTTACCTGGGGGTTTCACGGTTGGTCGAGGGGAACTCGTTAATCCAGAACGGTAATCGAGTCGAGATCGACAAAGAGGCCGGAGGAAGCGGGATTCTTACGCGGCAAGACGCGCACGATCATTTCGTGGGCGCCGGGTGAAGAAAGGATAATGTTTCGTTTGACCTGCCACTCGATATTTGTGCTATAGAGATCGACTAGTTCTTTCACTGCGCCATCCACTTCGAGGCGGGCAATTCCTCGATTCGGAGCTTTAGTGAAGGTGTAGACAATAGAGCCTCCGGAAAAACGAATGCGGATCTCATCTCCTGGCTTGTCCGAATACGTTAGCGTGCGCTGATAGGCGCCTTCCATGGCCGCCCTTGAGCGCCAATCGCCGATATAGCCGATGCGCGTGTCCATATCGTCATAGGAACCCTTCGTGAGCACATCATCCGAATAGATGGGATCTGCTTTCATGAGTTTTGCCTCACAATCGGCAGCGATGGCAATCGCGGAGAAATCACCAGCTTGGAACGCCTTCTCTCCGCAGAGGTCCAGATACTTCATCAGCGCCGGGGCAGACTCAACGACGAAGGGGTCGTGCGTTTCCGGCGCTACGAAATATCGGATGTTCAGCGACGCCGCCAACCGATGTATGTCAGCGGCACGGCGGCAAGCCTGAACGCGTTTGTTGAAGCTGAAATTGTGCCAGTGATTGAGGTAGACCGGGACCGTAGCGCCGGCAAACTCCGATGTCTGCGTGAACATGACAGGCGAACCTTTGGAATTCACAAAGTCAACAACCTTCCGAATTGGTGCAGCGAAGTCCCGATACTCCGATTGCGCCTTTCTCGAAAAGACCGGTTTAGGGACGAAGTCGCGATGATAATAATTGGAGGCCGGTAGAAACCAAAGGTTCAGTACGATCACTGCAAGGATGGTGGCAAGGGCCACGCGATAAACGCGGGGATCCACTTGGCCAGCGCGAGCGAGCGCGGCGCCAAAGCCGATTGTCAGGAAAGCTGTCGCCGGATAGAAATATCGGGCGTTCGGTGTAGAGATCGCAACGACAATCG
>DASQLD010000177.1:0-22492 GCA_035630195.1 Bryobacteraceae bacterium | reverse complement strand
TTCCCTTGGCATCGGCGGGTATTGCGTGTTGGAAAGTATAAGAGCATGTTCCCGCCGTATTGCACTGCGCTCCGGTCGCGCTCTCGGACACGTAGCCCGGCGTGGTGACATCCGAACCGAAGCTGGTATACCCGTAGTCCGATGTGGGGCCGGCCATCAGCAATGACACGTTGTTTAGCTGATCGAGAGGTACGGCTGCCCCTGATTTGTCCTTCACCGTGAACGTGACCGTCGGTTGCCGGCCTGCGGTTCCGTTATCAACCTTCGTAATTTCGAGCACCAAACCGCGCAACGAAGTTGAATCCTCAGGAACGAGGTGCGCGCCTTTGATTGAGGCGTCGAATTCCAACTCCCCCTGTGGAATGTGGCAACTTGCGCACTGGTTATCACTGACCTGCGGCCCGGCGGGATGGTTTTGTCCCGTTGCAAAGTTCACATCGTCATGACACGAGCCGCAGGAAGTCCTAGTTGGCGCTGTGAGATACCTCATTGCCTGCGTTGCCTGGGAGTTCTGCTCATGGCAGGATTCGCATCTCCGCGGGTCGGACGGATGCACTACGGTGGAGTAGTCCGACACACTGCCTTGGTTTCCGATGATCCGGTACGGCGTTCCGGCCTGGACGCTGGGTAACTGGGATCCCATGTGAATCTTGTGAACCATTACCTTCATGTCGACAGTATTGCCGGTGTCCGGATCAATGGTTTGGGGCGTGTGACACAAATTGCACATCTCGATACCGCGTCTCGACCCCCCATGCGACGACAACTGGTCGTGGCACCTGTTGCAACTCGACGTCCGGATTACGTCGTGCACTGTTGTCACGGTAGAGCCATTCGGAACAAAGTTGAAAGTCGTGCTTGCGTAATCGGTGCCCAGCTCGAACTCCGAGAGATTTCTGTTGCCGTATATGCCGATCGTATGAGTCACCGTTGTCGCGAAACCGGAGGGAGCCTTGGTGGCGAATGTGTACCTGTATTGGCCGTCTGCCAGCTTGGTATAGGTACCCCCGGAGTCTGAGGACGCCTGCTGCGTTGAAGCGACAACAGCGCCGCTTGCCGAGCGCGTGGTGTATGCAACGTACTGTGTTTGATTCGCCGGTATGTAGGCCGCGATGAAACTTGTCGAGACAGCACCTGGTGTGACAATTCCTTCGCGATCGAGCGGCACACCACTGGGATCGGTGATCTTGAAAACCGTACTAATTGTTCCGTCGGTTGCAATCTGGGCCGACTCGATCGTGATCGTCAGCCCGGGCCGCACGAAGGAGACCAGCTTCTCATCAGCAAAGAAAGCTTTGTTTCTCGGGGTAAATGTACTAGTTGAAGCAGCGCCTAATGTCACCGCCACTAGAGATACAACGGATCGAAGCTTCAACATAAGACACACCTCTCCTTTTCGTCGTTCGAGATCCAGTTAAACAGACGTTCGCGCTACTGTTTCAATGTGCGCATGTAAGCGACAACATCGTCGGCAGCCTTGCCCGACACGCTCTTAACGGGCTTCATCTTACCGTGACCGTCTGTCAGGACCTTTTTCAGCGCATCGTCGCTGGACGCCTGCACATCCGGTGCGCCGAGATGCTTCATCTCGACTTTGAGACTTTTGGCGATGGCTGCATTGGGGGTTCCATCGGCGCCGTGACAGCTCTTGCAGGCTTTGTCGTAAACCGCCTTGCCTGCTGTCGCATCCCCGGCCGCGATTGCGAGCCCGGGCGCCAGGATTGCCACCGCAAACTTCCACAAAGATCGTTTCATCGAAATGGTCTCCTTCGAACGAAATAGTCTACTTCTTTTGAATTGCCGCAATTCGGTCCGCCAGCCCGAGTGTCTTCAGAATTTCTGGAGATGTTTCGGCGACGGAGATTGTCTCGTGACAGACACCGCAGTCCTGAGTAATCGTGTGTTGGTCGGGCGAATTGTGTTCGCCATCATGGCACCGGAAACACCCCGGAAAGTCCGTGTGTCCGAGATTGTTCGGGTAAGTTCCCCAACTCACTTTCAGATCGGGAAAGACGTTGCGATTGTAAATCGCCAGCACGGTCTTGGCGGCTTGGTCAATATCCGCAGCCCTACTCTGCGACAGGGCCGGATACGAAGTCGCATAGAAAGACCTTATAGACTCCGGTATGCGGAGTGCCGCCTCCTCACTACTCTTATACCCGGTTTTAAGCACTTCCGTGCTCTTTTTCTTGATAAAAGGCAATGTTACAGAAATGCCGCCGAACTGCATCTCGCGGTTTAGCGCGCGCTCTGCCAGTTCAAAAGTATGCGCCGGACGGTTGTGGCAGTCAACGCATTGCATTTCATATTTCGGCAGTTTCGCGAGATCGGCATTTTGATTTGTTACTGTGTACACCCGCTTCGCGCCTTTGTTCGTGTTTTGGTACTCCACCCAGGGAATGGTTTGACGCTTGGCATCCTGAGGCGAGTATCGGATTGAGATCCCCGGTCCGAAATGAGACCCGTGTATGCCGGGGAACTTGCTGCCGCCAACGAGCATCATCAGGACTGTCTGCGAGGGCGTATTCGATTCGTCGGCCGCGAAGTCCGGAATTAAACGAAGCTTGGCCGATGCAAAATTGTCCTTCGCATGGCAATGCTCACAGGTATCCGCCGAACTCACTAGCCGGTCGCTCTCCATAGCGGATGGTATGGGTCGCGGGTGGGAGTCAGTTAGCACTTCCATCAACTGTCGCGTGCCACTCATCTTGCTTTCCACCCATCCGCCCACCCCAGGGGCGACGTGACACTCCACACAGGCGAGCTTGGAATGAACCGCCTGTTTATGGGCTACAAACTCGGGTTTCATTACGTGACACGTATTGCCGCAAAACTGGGCTGTTTCCATGTGCTCGACCGCACGATAGGTGAGCTGCGATCCGATGATAACGTTCAGAAATGTTGCCACTGTAAGAAATATCCCGAGTCGGCGCAAGGAAGTTTGCCTATCTAAGGGCGCGCTATCGAGAGTTGTTCTAATGCGGCGCCGGGCCAGGAATACGCCTATTGGAATTAGTGCCAACCCCAAAAAGAAGACGATCGGAAGAATGACAAACAAGATAATGCCGGCATAAGGATTGCTTGTATGGCCCCGCATCTGCTGTGGAAGCACGAGGAGCCAAGTAAATCCGGCGATGGTCACCAGGGTAGCGCCGACCATGCTCAACCAGTGGCTGGTTAAGACAGCTAGGACGGGCCTGTTGGAATTGTCTGTCAAAGCGAGCTCTCGCGCCTTCTTAGATTAGAGTGGCGCACTGGCTGATTTAAAAAATCGCAGGCGTCATCTTCCTAGGCCTACCTAGGGTGGTTGCCGCAAGCAAATAGATTCTAAACCGAGCGTCTCTTTACTGCATCTCTGAAGTTTCGATGATCACTCTTCGACTGTCGCCGAGGAGGGAATCTCGCAATCCTATGGCTGAATCTCCTTTGGAAAATCGTCGACTCAAGCTGCAGCAGTGGCAAGAGACGTGGCAGGCGCGCTGGAAGATGGAGGGTCTGCCGGACTACGAACTGACTCCTTCCGGTGGAATTGTCGACGCTGATTCGGAACGGGAATTTCTCGCCACTTCCCGCACGCCGGAACGTGAAAAACAGCGGCTGGATCGAATCATGCAGGAGTTTACCACCGGCTTCGAACGGCTGTACCGGCTTGGTCCTGCGGTGACGGTCTTCGGATCCGCGCGCTTTCCCGAGGGTAGCGCAAACTACCAGCTTGGAGTAGAGGTGGGTCGTGAACTGGCCCGTGCAGGCTTTGCGGTGATCACCGGCGGCGGTCCCGGAATCATGGAAGCGGCCAATCGAGGCGCCAAAGAGGCAGGAGGTGTCAGCATAGGCTGCAACATTGTCCTGCCGCACGAGCAGAAGCCGAATCCGTACGTGGATGAGATGGTGAGTTTCAACTACTTCTTCGCGCGCAAAGTGATGTTGGTGAAATATTCATGCGCGTTCATCTGTTTGCCAGGGGGCTTCGGTACGCTGGATGAAATGTTCGAAGCGGCCACACTGATTCAGTGCCGCAAGATCGGACCATTCCCGCTCATACTGCTCGGCTGCGCGTTCTGGCAAAACCTGATTGAACTAATGGAAGACATGCTTCGCGAGGGCGCCATCTCTTCCGAAGACACCGGTTTCGGCTTCCTAACCGATTCGCCAGCACAGGCGGTCGAAATGATTCTCTCTAGCCAGCCGCAGACGGTGATCGACCGCCTATCGGTTCTGCGTGCGACATCGGCAGAGAGGTCCGAATGATCAAGCCTATCGAACGAATCAGCATCAACACCGGAGGCGGGGATGCTCCGGGACTCAATGCGGTGATTTATGCGGTAGTCCATGCTGCGGCAAAGCTCGGATGGAAAGTATTCGGAATCCGGGAAGGATACAACGGATTGCTCTATCCGGAGCAGTACGCCGACGGTGGACTGATCGAGTTAGATACCGAGAGAGTGAAGAACATTGCTCATCTCGGTGGCACTATTCTGGGTACCACAAACCGTGGTAATCCGTTCCGGTCGGTCGAGAGGGCTGCGGACGGAAGCACTCGGGAAGTCGATCGTTCGACCGAGGTAGTTGAAGCCTTCCGAAAACATAGACTCGACGCTCACGTCGCAGTAGGTGGAGACGGCAGCCTTACCATCGCTCTCGAGCTTCAAAAGAAAGGACTGAGGGTCATCGGCGTACCCAAGACGATCGACAACGATCTGATGGCTACCAATTCGACCTTCGGGTTCTCGTCAGCGGTTTCCTTCGCGACCGAGTGTATCGACCGGCTGCACACAACGGCGCAAGCTCACAATCGCATACTGGTGGTGGAAGTGATGGGCCGGTATGCGGGGTGGATTGCGCTGCATAGCGGTATAGCGGGTCGTGCGGACGCGATCCTGATTCCCGAAGTACCCTACGACATTCACAAAGTTGCAGATCGCCTAGTAAGTGTGACGAGGGGCTCACGGCAATACGCCATGATGGTTGTCGCAGAAGGAGCGAAGCCGGTTGACGGAGACGTATCCGTAAAGAGCCGCGAACCAGGAAGAACCGAGCGGCTTGGAGGCATCGGAGAACGTGTCGCACAAGAATTGCAGGAACTAACAGGCATTGAAGCGCGTTGCGCGGTACTGGGCCACTTGTTGCGTGGAGGATCCCCCAATGCTCAGGACCGTATTCTCGGGCTCGGCTTCGGAGCCGGCGCGGTATATGCGTTGCAGCGTGGCATGGACGGTGTAATGGTGGCATTCAATCCTCCCAAGCTTGAATTCGTTTCGCTGGAAGAAGCCGTTGCACAATTGAAGCTCGTGCCGATGGATGGCGAGGCTATGCTAGTATCGCGAACTTTGGGCATCTGCTTCGGCGATTGAGCGGCTGGTTATGCTGCTCCGATCTGTACGGATCGAAAACTTCCGCGCGCTGAGATTCGCGAATATCCATTTCGATCCAACGACCGTTCTGATCGGCGAGAATGATTGTGGACGCTCCAGCGTGATGGAGGCAGTGGCCATTGCGCTCGGATGGAATTCTGCTGAAGGCGCGTTCCATTTCCAGCCTTTTCATGTGCACCGCTCAGCGCAGGTTTCGCCTTCCGAAGCCCTCTCCATTTCGATCGTTCTGGGATTTTGCGAAAGCGCCTCAGGGGAATGGCGCAGTGAGGGATTTGAAAAACTCCGCAGCGCCTTGCCTGGAGCGCTCGCTCGTGAGCCTGGGTTTTCCCTCGAGGTAACGCACGACTGTGAAAGCGCCACGCATTGGACTTTCCAATCCGGCCTTGAGAAGCTCATCGACGATCGTCCGATGCTGAAATGGCTCCGCCAGCGGATGCCAGTGTTCTGGATGGCCGAAGGTATGTTGTCGGGGAAAGGGGTCGATAGCGGCTCGGCGCAATCGCAGGACTCAACCGGACTCGAGGTCGAGGTAAACAGGCACTACCGGCAATTGCTGGAAGGCACGGCCCTCAATATAACCACCGCGATAGAACGTGGCTCGACGGCTGCGAGTCAATTACTGCTCGCTCGCGCTCAACTGCAGTCCGCGGAAGGCACTCCTTTTGGCGAACTCCTCGAAGAAGTAACCGGAAAGCGCAAGGTTCGCGGGCGCGCTACGTCGCCGGAGCTTTTGCGAGATCACGGAACTGCTTCGCACCGCCTGGGACTGCTCTTGCTAACAGGGGCGTTGCTGCATTCTGGAGCCGGGCGACTCACGCAGGGAATGAGTCCCTTAACCCTTATCGAAAACCCGGAGGCGCACCTACATCCCATGACATTAGCGTCGATCTGGAGCGTGGTCGATCGCATCGGCGGACAGAAGATCATCGCGACGCATTCGGGTACGTTGCTGGCACGGGCGCGGCTTTCCGCCGTTCGGCGTCTGACGCGTCATGACGGCCTAGTCAAGGAATGGCGAGTGCCGGAAGGCGCCCTCGGCGCCGACGAACTTCGCCGCTACTCCTACCACTTGCGGAGCCGCCGAGCCGCTGCGAGTTTCGCCAGATGCTGGCTGCTTGTGGAAGGCGAGACGGAGTACTGGTTGATGGATGAATTGGCCCGGGTGTGCGGGTATGAACTCGCGAGCGAGGGCGTGACGTGCGTGGAGTTTGCGCAGTGCGGATTGAGCGCTGTGCTGAAAGTCGCCGGATATCTCGGGATTGAATGGCATTTGTTGGCAGATGGTGACATGGCGGGCCAGCAATACATCGCGTCGGCCAGAAGGTTCGCGGAAGGGAGCAAGGGGAGTGATCGGTTCACGTTATTAGAGGACCCGGACGTCGAGCACTGCCTATGGAGATTCGGGTACGAGGACGTGTTCCGAAATGCAGCCTGGCCCGGCGCCAGCGCAGCGGATGCCTCGTGGCAGCGAAGGGCGCCGGCGAAGAAAGTGATCGCCCGAGCTATTCAGAGATACTCAAAACCCTGGCTAGCAGTTCTGCTTCTGGACGCCATTTCCGATCGTGGACCGGAGGGAGTTCCTCCATCGTTGAGAACGGTCATCGAAACCTGTGTCAGGTTAGCGCGACGCTCATAGTGCAAGTGGGAGCACTAAATTATTTGGCGATGAACCAAGACACACTATTCTGCGGGTCCTGTGGCAGGACGCCGAAAGTTCCGAATTTCATTACTGCCGCGAGACCTTCACCAGCGGAACCTTCGCCGGCAGTTTTTCCTATAACAAGAATCGCGTCACCAGATTGAAGATCAGCAAGGCCAACGGGCGCCAGCAATACACCGGAGGCCGTCTCAACTCGCATCGGATGCGTGATGTTCTCGGTTGTCCTGTATACCTGGTTTGGTGTCATTTTCATGTCAAGAGTGCGACCTGTGCCGAATTCGCGAATTCGGAGCACTGACGCCAACACTTGAACTTCGATGAGCGAGCCAAGAATGCCCCTGTACCCATCCTTAAGAATTAGGGAGGCCGCAATCTCTGAGCCGCTAGCAGATCGAGACCCTCGGACGTAGACAGGATCGCCAGGCTTCAAGTCTTCCAGTTGAAACGACACTGCTTCGGAAATCCGCCGCGCGTTCGGTGGAGCCGTTTTGAGTTGCACAGAGGTAGGAAGTGAGATGCGAACGGGAGAGTCGCCGGTGGAGGGCGGAAGTGGCTTCACCATGAGACTGCGTCCGGCGATGTCGATCGCCGAGATATTTCCATAAAGACTGTTTTGCTGCCATCCGACTATAAAGTCGGCTTGCGCGCGATGGACATCTTGACGGGACACCACAGAAAGTTTCGGCGGCGTGCTGGCATCAACGCATACGATATCGCCGTTGTTCAAGTCTGCCGGGCGGATCGAGGAGGTAGCACCCCCGGCGGTAACCGGCAATTTGGAGATAGCTGTTCCTGAGGGTACCGGCACGTTCTTAAGGTATCCGGTAGCGTCCTTGAGGATGAGTGTGCCACCCAACGGATCGATCGTGAAGATTGTACCGGCCATCTTGCAGCCGCCCGTTTCATCGGCTGACGCCAATCCGATGAAGAGAGTCAAAGCTGACAAAAGAGGAAGCAGTCGTGGTCGCATAAAGATCACTACAGAACGCAGATGCTAACGCGATGAAGCGGGGTTAAAATATTTGCCAGCCAGGGATCGTCGGCGCGCTCGTTAGCTGGTTAACGTCTCCGGCCGCCACCTCGTCGCACTCCGCCATATCCTGCGCCGCCTGAATATGAACGGGAGCGACTCTGCCAGGCATCGTGGTTCCTACTTCCAGTCGCTCGCGCGCTCGCATCTCGATCGAGTGCGCCCGTAACATCCCGGTTGCCGCCCGATGAACGCATCTCGGTCGATGCGCCCGTGCCGGTCCGAGTCTGGCCCAGGCCCGAGGCAGTCTGACCGGGCTGTCGGGAAGTGCTACCCAATCGAGATTCAGCCGCGCCGGGTAGAGTGCCTGGCTGAAGACGGCCGCCTTGAGTCGCAGTAGGCTGAGCGCCGGCTTGGCGCGACTGAGGCTGTCTTGAGCGAGTTTCGTTCAGCCTTTGTTGCTGTTCCGGACTTAGCTTACTCGTATCGACTGGCGTCCAGCCGCTGTCTCCGCGCTGAGACCAATTGCCTGACTGGTCCCTCTTGTAGACGTTCCCGTCTTTGCCGGCGTAGAGGTCACCCTCTGAAGTACGGCCAACAAATCCCCTGTTGTCCCCATTGCCGGCGGCTAGGAGTCCGCCTCCTTCCGAGGTTCGGACGCCACCAATCGCGCCCCGATCATCGTAATAGTAGCCACCCCTCGCCCATTGATTTCCACGTTGCACGGCGCCCTGTCCCCAGCCCTGATATGCATTTCCGTACCGATAGCCAGCACCCCAAGAGCCCGTCCGAGGGTTGTAAAACGAGGTGGCCATACCTGCTTGATAAGGTCCGTATGCGCCTGCGCGCCGAACATACGATCCAGTCGCCGGATTGTATGCCGCAGCCCGACCGTATCCGCCATAAGGACCGTAGGCGACGGCGCCTCTTCCGTAGAATCCTGTAGCAGGGTTGTACCATGCTGCGGCGCCGTAGGTGTGATAGGGATAGCCCCAATAAACCGGATACGGATACATCGGTCCGTAGTAATAATAAGGCGGGTAATACCATCCAGTGCCCCACATCGCTACTCCGTAGGAGACCGTTACGCCGGAATATCCTGCGGTTTGGGCGTACGTGACAGACTCGCTGTCGGAATCCGTCACGTAAACGTAACTTGTGTTGTGCTTGGGCGATTCGGAAGGGATCTTGTAGATCTCCGGCGGTATGCTATCGGCAACCTCCCAAGGTCCGGTTGCCGACGCTGACACGAACCAAACGCCTTCTTGAAGAAGGTAGTACTTGTCCTGATGCTGTATAACATCGGCAGGAGTGTTGGTTGCGTACTGTAGGTTTGTCGTCTGAATGGGCTTGAACTCGGGTGCGCCAACATACTTGACGCTTGCCTGAGCGGCGGCGGCTTTGCGGTTCACGATCGCCGATTGCGGCACACTCGCGAGCAGGACTGCATCTTGCGCCTCGATCGTCCCTGGGACCGACGCGCGCACTACGGCCTTCGGGTCCCCAGCCGGAATGTTCGCGAAATCCGGGGGTAGCTTGTCTGTGGCGTATTCCCAGAGGCTGCGAAGGTTCACGTTACGGAACCACCGTCCGGAAGTCAGGAAATAATAGCGCTTCTCTGAGTTGTGGTAAAAAAGCAGACTCTTGGTGTTTGTCACTTCTGACAGATTCGTCTTCGGAATGGGTCTAAACCTGGGTTCTCCCTGTAGGAGAATCAGTTCAGCGGGTTTCTCGGAAACGTAGACCCAGGGCGTCGGAGTGTTCTTCTCCGGTTTCGTTGGGTCGAGTGCTTTTCTGACGTCTGCCCAATTCTCATCCGCGGGAATTTTCTTGAAATCCTTAGGTAGCTTGCCAGTCAGCTTCCAGGGACCTTCGAGGCTTTTCGACTTTAGCCATTGTGTCGAGTTCAAAAGGTAATAATCGTCGTCTTCCTTGATCAGATCCCAATTAGTATTCACCACATAGCTTAGTTTCGTGCCTTGGATGGGTCCGAGGATAGGTGGTCCATCGGTCATCAGCAGAATTGCGGGCTTGGTGCTGACCATGATCGGCGGCGGATCTGTCGAGACCGTTACCTCTCGCGCCGGGACTCGGGACGGGTCGAGATAGGCCAGTACTCGGTCGAGTGCGATCGCATCGGTTTTGGCGGGCAGCAGGGTTTCCGTCAATGCACGCAGTTCGCTTGTTTTCTCCTCGGTTGCTCCAGGGATACGGAAGCTTATAATCTCAGGGCGTTTCACCACTACCGTACGGTGCTCGATGCTGGTATCCGTTTCCGACTTCCAGTGCACGGCGGCCAGCGACTTCTTGGCGCCTTTCTCCGGTTGAATCTCGATCGCCGAATGCGCCTCGAGGACATTGAAGTCCTTCCAATCGTCGACCTGGGGTTGGTGGATCGCAATGGTTGCCTTACCATTGGTGTACACGCGCGGCCAGCCAAGGTCGCGAGGAGCCACGGAGGATTTTGCGATCCTGCCAGGCTGAGGGGCTGGTGCTTGGCTAAGCAGTCGCCCAGCTAACAATAACCACGTCAAAATTACTATTCTTCCCATACGACTGCAAGCTATGGATGTACTGGCAATAGCCTGCGATCTATTTTTGATGCTTAAAGAAGTTAGAGAAGCTGGAGTAGCGTACTTCCGACAACCTGAGCCCGGTCATCGACGCTGTGCCGATTGTTTCCTGCCTCGTGGGGCCCACAACTTCTGCATCGCGTTCAAAAATATTCTGTCCAGCTGAATGAAATCTACATCTTCGCTTCACGAGAGGACTAAAGGCAGGATGGAAGTGCACGAAAAGACTGCTCGCATGAACGATCTCGCTCGCCAGATACCGATGGGGAAGCCGGCGCCTATGGATATAGTGATCCCGGTTAGCGGCTATCGTGCTGTGAGCCCGGTCGATTGGTCTCCTGTCAGAGTGGGGCATTCGGGCTTATGAAGCCGTCTTTGTACTGGCTGATGGTTTTCATCCCGATCACAGTTGTTCTCGAGCACTGGGGCGATTTACCTTCTGCAGCGATCTTCTTTTCTGCCTCGCTGGCCATTATCCCGATCGCCAGTATGATTGTGCAAGCGACTGAGCAGATCGCAACGCGGACCGGTGACGCTGCCGGAGGATTGCTTAACGCGACCTTCGGTAACGCGCCGGAGTTGATCATCGCCTTCGTGGCATTAAAAGCTGGTTTCCTGGATATGGTGCGGGCATCGCTCATCGGCGCGATCCTCGCCAATCTGCTTCTGGCGCTCGGCGTTTCCTTCTTGTTGGGTGGAATCCGTTACCATGATCAGCACTTTAACCCTATGGCTGCGCGTACCTATAGCACCATGATGCTGTTGGCAGCCATGAGCTTGGGCGTTCCTAGCGCGTTCAGCCGCTACTTCGTTCCGGACGGGACAATCCGGCAGGAGCAACTGCTTAATGTCGGTATCGCAGTCTTATTGTTGTTCGCGTATGGACTGTATTTACTGTTCTCGCTTAAAACACACCCGAGCGTTTTCGCCAGCGTCGATTCTGGGATTCAGGCGCACCACGAAGGTAAGCAATGGACTCTCCCGCGCGCCGTCGGAAGTTTGGTTGCCGCCTCACTTTTGGCGGCCTGGATGAGCGAGATTCTTGTGGGCGCCGCCGAGGGTACGGGCAAGGCGCTGGGCATGTCGCAGACTTTCATCGGGATCATTTTCCTAGCCATCGTTGGTGGCGCGGCCGAGAGCGGCTCGGCAATCGCCATGGCGCGAAAAAACAAAGTCGATTTGAGCATTGGGATTGCCTTGGGCAGTTCCATTCAGATCGCGCTGTTTGTAGCCCCTGTGCTTGTGCTGGCGAGCTATTTCATCGCACCTCAGCCGTTGGACCTGTCGTTCCGTCGGTCGGAGGTTGGCTCACTGTTCCTGGGGGTGCTCCTTGGCGCAATCGTTTGCGGTGACGGTCAATCGAACTGGTACAAGGGTGTTCAACTCATCACCGTCTATCTAATGCTGGCGCTAATGTTCTTCTTCATCCCCGAATTGTCACGCTGACGTCATCTGTGGCACGTGAAATTCACTGCATATCCGAGAATCCAAGTAACCGCGCGGTATGACGGGCAATCATCAGTTCCTCATTGGTGGGGATCACCCAGGCCGAAACCTTGCTGGTAGGTAGCGAAATGAGCGGGCCGCGCCGCTCATTTGCGTCGTCGTCCAACTCAATGCCCAGCCAGGCCGAACTCCGGCATATCCTCCGCCGGATTTCTGCCGAGTTTTCCCCGATTCCCGCCGTGAACACCAAACCGTCGATTCCGCCTGAAATTCCGGCAAGCGCGCCGATTTGCTTAGTACATTGATACACGAAGTAATCGATAGCGAGGATGGCGCTAGGCTCACTACTCTTCAGCAGGTCGCGCATGTCACTGCTGATTCCTGAAATGCCGACCAAGCCTGACTTCTTGTAAAGAAGTGCTTCTACTTCACTCGCAGAGAGTCCCAGGCTTTGAAAGAGGTACAGAATGACTCCGGGGTCGATCGCGCCCGGTCTCGTTCCCATGCAGAGGCCATCCAAGGCAGTGAAGCCTAAAGTGCTGTCGATGCTCTTGCCTGCTTTCACAGCGCATAAGCTCGCGCCGCTTCCCAAGTGGGCGACAATTACGCGCCCGTTCGCAATCTCAGGAGCCATCGCCGGCAGAACAGAAGAGATGTACTCGTACGATAGCCCATGAAAGCCATAACGCTGCACGCCATTCTTACAGACGTCGCGGGGCAAAGGCACGAGTTCGGCGACCTCAGGCTGGCCTCTATGGAAACTAGTATCGAAGCAGGCAACTTGCGGGACATTGGGCAGGCGTTCGGCCACAGCTTCAACAGCTGCCAGATTATACGGTTGATGGAGCGGCGCGAGGGGAGTCAATCGATGAAGTTCGGCCAGCACATCGCGGCTGACTACCACGGGATCTGCGAAGCGCGGTCCGCCATGAACGACGCGATGTCCTACACCCAAAATCCGCGCGCCTCCATAATTAGATCGCAGCCACTCGGCAAGAGTGTCCAACGCTTTTCGTCCATCGCTCACGTCGGGGTCCAGCTTCTTGTCCGCCAGCGTGTTACCTTCCGCATCCTTGGCTTTCAAGTGTGGTGAGGAGCCTATTCCTTCAATCTGCCCTCGCCCTTCGAGCCGCCACTTTGCCGATTCAGGCCGCCGGAAGATGCAGAACTTCAGGCTGGAGGAACCAGCATTGAGGACCAGTATGTAGTCGTCCATTGCAGATTCTCCTAAGCTTTTTGTCTTCGTGAGTGCGCCGCAAGCATCGCTACTCCGCAACTCGCAATCCGCGATCGAACACTGTCAGCGCGGCTGGTGAGAATAATCGGCACTCGAGCGCCCAGTACGAGACCGGCGCTGTCGGCATTGGCCAGGAAACTAAGCTGCTTGGCTAACATATTGCCAGCCTCGAGATCAGGCGCGAGAAGAATGTCAGGATCTCCCGCAACTAGTGACTGAATTCCCTTGGTTTCCGCAGCTTGCTTGCTGATGGCATTGTCGAACGCCAAGGGACCATCGAGGATCCCACCCGTGATCTGTCCCCGGTCGGCCATTTTGCAAAGCGCCGCGGCGTCAAGTGTGGCCTGCATTTTCGAGTTAACCGTCTCCACAGCCGCGAGGATGGCTACCTTGGGCTTTTCCAGACCCAGAGAAATCATGAGGTCGATGGCATTCTGGCAAATGTCCATCTTGTCTTCAAGTGTAGGCGCAATGCTGATCGCGGCATCAGTTATTATGAGGACCTTATGGTAGGTCGGCACATCCATGATGAAGACATGGCTGATTCGCCGTCCGGTCCGCAACCCGGTCTCACGGGCCACCACCGCGCCAAGTAGTTCATCCGTGTGGAGACTGCCTTTCATCAGGAGTTCGGCCTTTCCCTGGCGGACCAACTCCACGGCCCTCACTGCGGATTCATGACTGTGTAGGGTGTCGACGATGGGGGTATCACCGAGGTCGATTCCGGAGGTTCTGGCAATCTCCTCGATCTTTGCGACAGGTCCAACGAGTATCGGCGCAATCAAACCCAATTCTCCGGCTTCCATGGCGCCGGCAAGGGCTGATTTCTCGCATGGATGGGCCACTGCGCAAGGGATTGGCTCCAGGTTCTGGCATCGCTTGAGCAGCCATTCAACCTTGCCTGTACCAGTTGTCTGAATCATAGAGTCTCCTATGTTACGTGCGATGCAGCAGATCGGGCTGCCGGGCCAGTTTCTTTTAGGACGAAGGTCAGAACGATTGCTAGAGCCACACCGTAGAGAAGCGACTGGAACGTCGCCTGGTACTGTTCAAGTGGAGTCTGCATCGATGCTCCGGAGATGGTCTGAAAGAGCCATCCGAAAACCGGTCCCAAAAGCGCGCTAAACGTGAAATTTAGAAAATTGATAACTCCCGTTGCAGTGCCGCTGTACTCGGGAGGATTGGCTTCCTTGATGACGGTATAGGGGAGCATTGCTGCTCCCGACGCAATTCCGGCCACGATTCCTACCACGTATGGCGGGAACACATCGGTGCGACCATAGAGGATCCACGCGAGGCATCCCAAGAGAAGCACGGCGCCACCTGCAATCACGGGTTTCCGCCTTCCCGACCAGTCAGAAATGAAGCCGAGGAGTGGGCATCCGATGATCCAACCTACAGGGACCGTCGCCGAGTGGATGACCGCCGAACCGAAATCCGCTCCTCTCGCTTCCTGCATGTACCGAACGCCCCAGACCATATCAAAGATCGTAGTAGGGATAAAAAGAAGGCCCGCAATCAGGCCGCAAAGAATCGATTGCGGATTCTTGAATACCACGGCCATTGCCCGGGCGGCACTACTGACCCAGTTGTCGCTGCCGCTCGTTGTGGTCTGCCTCGGGAGCAGGAAGAACAGAAGTATGCTGAGCAGCAATCCCAGTACTCCCATCACGATCCAGAACGTAGTCCAGGCGAGACCTCTGCCGATCAGCGGCCCCACGACAAATTGGCCAGCGGATCCGCCTGCCATACCAAACATTTGGGTGGCGCCGATGAGTGTGGCAGCTCGGGATGCCGGAAAGTTCTTGGTTGCGATGTATACCGCGCCCACAAGCGCAAAGACACCGCCGGCTCCTTGCAGGAATCGGCCTACGTTGGCGGCGGTGAGATCCCCAGTTCCGAACAACAGTGAACCCGTTCCCACCATGAGGGCGCCGATGGGAATAACCGTTCTCGGTCCCAAGCGGTCAAGTGCTGCGCCGGCGACCAAGCTAAAGGGTGAGTATCCGTAATAAAAGAGGCCCACGAGAGATGCGATGCCCAACGCGCTTAGCTGGAAGGCGTCGGCAAGCTGCGGCATCATCACTCCGGGAGCAGACCGGAGAGCGTATTGGTAGAAGTAATAGACTGCCGCCAGCAGCCATGCTACGACCGCTGCACGCGAACTGTTCTTCATATTCTTCAGGAGAGCACCAAGGTCGCGTCGAGATTGACGCCGCGATTAGTGGCGGTTATGTTGCTCACGATCATGAAGCTAGCGCATTGCCTTGACGGAACATCTTTTAAATCGGGTTCCTGATGAATTCCGGAATTCACAATTGGTCCTTTCTCAGACGGCCGAAGATTCTGGTCGGCCTTACTATCCGCCTATTCGGAATGAGAAGTTGTACTTGAACGAGAATTGAATCCGATAGTCAGGGACGCTCCATCCATCCCGGAAGTTCTTGCGATATCCGTACTGAAACTCAGCGCCTGCCATAGCGTCTTTAACCGGATAATAGAGAAGATTGGTTACGGCATATTGTCCAGTCCTGAACGCGTTGTCGCTTTGGCCCGAAGTGTTGTCGGTATCGAGACGCGAGTAACCGATTGTGCTGCTCCATTTCTGACTCCAGTAATGGTCGTAAAATGCAACGATGCCAACTAAAGGTATCGGTTTTCCGACAAGCGGCGTGCTGGTATTGCTCGGATCCGGCGCTGGACCTATGTCGGCTGGGGCGTCATTCATGTAGTTCTGTACGCCCTTTCCATAAACAATCTGGAACTTAAGGACATTATCTTTGTGCACTTTGAGGTTGGAACTGAAGTTGACTCCCCACCCCCAGACTCCGCCCGAGAGGTCGAATTGATCTGTTCCGATGTCCTGCCACTCGATGCGGCGGAGAATGGCGCCCACTCGGACATAGCCCCACTTTCTGCCAAGTCTCGCCTCACCAGAAATATCGGGAGCAGGGAAGTGGGCTCGCACATCCTGGAGTTCGATTCTGTCCGAATAGCGGCCCTGATCGGCGCTTGCGCCGGGCCGCTCTAGCGCCACAGTGATCCGAGAGTCGCCCTTGACCGGCATCCAACGGAATTGAACGTTACGGAAGAAGACCATACCCGTCGGTCCCCAGTACTCAACCGAGTTGGGAAAGACGTCGATGTCCATGAACGGACTCCAGGTCTGGCCAGCGCCAAACTGGCCGAGCTCGCCGTACGCATGACGCAATCGGAACGTCGTCTGACCCGCATCGACGCCCGTGCCGAAGAGTTCAAACTCGAAGATTGTCGACAAAGGGCCGAGTGCCGTAGGAACTTCGGATTTCGCCCCAAATCTGGTCTGGCGGACGCTGAAGTAAGTATTTCCGTCCGCTCCAAACTCATTCTTTAGGGATGGAAGTTTTGTGGGACGGATGACGTCGAACCAATCCGGGTTTACCTGTTTAAAGTCATAGCCGGCATCCATCATCGCGAACCCGTAAACTTGCAGCCAAGGCTTGGTATCTGAGGCTGTTGTAGTCTGTCCCGCACAAACAAGACTAAGGCCGCACAAAAGGGCGACTAGCCGGGGTCGAACTCCGAGATAAGCTTCTTCACTTCTTTTCATGTGGGCTCCTCATGTGGGCTCCGAGTCTTCTCCGCATTCACTAATGGGACTCAATATTCGTTGAACATTCGTTGAATGTGCTTTGGATCAGTTGTCTGCATTAGCCCCAGCCTGAGAAGAATCCGCGCTTTCGGCGGGTTCAATTCCTCCGCTGCGACAAAGTTCAGCTTGTCGTCATCCACTTCCACATTTCGCCCCACAAAGCCCAACGGGACCCGGGATGCGCGCACCACGACCACGCCGCTTTTCGCTGCACGAGCAAGCGCATCCATGACCGCCTTCGGCATGTTGCCATTGCCTACACCTGCTGCAACGATTCCCTTTGCGCCTGCCTTCACCGATGCATCCACAAGGTCGCCGGGCATATCTTCGAAGATGTATAGGATGTCTACTCTCGGCAGACCCGTGGCCGAGTCAACATTAAAAGGAGTATCAACGGTGTGCTTCCTATAGGGACTGCGGTAGTAGTGGCTGAGACCGTACGCAGTTGCCCCTATCACGCCACGGTACGGCGACATGAAAGTGTCCGTGGCGGTTGTGTGTGTCTTTGTGATGTCGTGCGCGCTGTGAATCTGGTCGTTGATCGACACAAGGACTCCTCGACCCACAGCCTGCGGGTCGGCAGCGACTGCGACCGCGTTATAGATGTTTAGCGGACCATCCGCGCTTAAGGCTGTCGACGGACGCATGGAACCTGTGAGTACCACCGGCTTTTTGGTTTTCACGGCGAGGTGAAGAAAATAGGCGGTCTCCTCCATGGTGTCAGTGCCGTGAGTAATGGCAATCCCGTTGACATCGGGCGATGCGGCAAGTTGATTGATTCGTTTCGCAAGCTTGAGCCAGATTTCATCGGACATGTCCTGGCTACCTACATTGGCGATTTGTTCGCCGCTCACCCTAGCTATCTTGCTCAACGTAGGAACGGCCTTGATTAAAGCCTCTACGCCGACTTGCCCAGATTTATATTCGGCCTGAGCCGAAGTTGCGGCCTCGCCCGCGATGGTTCCCCCGGTAGCAATGATTTTCACCACCGGAAGTTTGCCGGTCTCCTGGGCCACGATAGCACCACCGCAACAAACCACGGCCGTGAGCGTGACGATAGCTTTACTTTTGAGCACCGCTTCTCCCTTCTTCCATGCGTTCATGATCCGTACAGGGCCCTTGACACCGCGAATCCAACGACCAGAGCGACCACTGTCGTCACGAGTCCGGGCCGCATGAAGCTATGGTTCAGCACCCATTTGCCGATGCTGGTCGTGCCGGTGGAGTCGAACTGAATCGCGGCGACGATTGTGGCATAGGTCGGCAAAAAGAAGTACCCGTTGACAGCCGGAAACATCGCGAGCAACAGCGGCGGCGCCAAGCCTAGTTGGAGACCCACCGGCATCAACGCAGCCACTGTTGCAGCTTGGCTGTACAACAAAATCGATAACAGGAAAAGCGCGAACGAGAAGAGCAACGGATACTGCTGTAAGTAGGTGGAAATGGACCCCAGGATCTCGGCCTGATGATTTTCAAAGAAGGTCGAGCCCAACCAGGCGATACCTAGGATCGAGATCACCGCGACTATACCGGCTTTCATTACACTTCCCGTAACAACGGCATCCGGACTAACCTTCGAAGCGAACAGTATCCATGCCGTAGCCGATAAGGTCACCAACGATATTGAAAAGACCATGCTGAGCTTCTGAGGCTCCCCATCCACGAGAAATTCGGGCCGGAGACCGGGGGCCAGGCCAAGCAGCGTAATCACTATCACGGCGCCCACGAAGATTAGGACGGAGGACTTGGCTCCGGCACGGACGGCACGCACTTCCGTACTCCCGTCGCTACCCACTTCGCCCCGGGAGAGCCGCTGTTGATACACCGGATCGTCGTCGAGTTCCAAACCCATCTTCCTCACAGCCAGGGCTCCAGCCAGTACGCCAATCAATGTCGACGGTATGCACACCAGGAGAATGTCGGTAAGCCCAAAGCGGCCGCCTCGTGAGAGGAGCGCCACCATTCCGGCAGTAGCGGCAGACATCGGGCTTGCCGTGACTGCGGCTTGCGATGCAATGACGGAGATTGACAGCGGGCGCTCAGGCCGCTCCTTCACTTTTCGCGCCACCTCCGCAATAATCGGCAGCAACGAGTATGAGACGTGTCCGGTACCGGATACGAAGGTGAAGAGATAAGAGATCAATGGAGCGAGGAATGTGATCTGGCTGGGATGGCGGCGCAACGCCTTTTCTGCTATCGACACCATGAGGTCAAGCCCTCCAGCCGCTTGGAGCGAGGCTGCCAGTGTTACCACGCACAAAACGATCAGAAGCACTTCGCCGGGAAACTGACCGGGAACCCTTCCCAGTCCGAAGACGAAAAAGCTCATGCCAAGGGCGGCCACTGTACCCAGGCCGATACCCCCGAGACGGGCCCCAGCAATTATGCAGACAAGCACGACGATCAGGTCGAGCCATATCATGCACAGGCTCTCAAGATCGCCACCGGGCGCCGATCATATTCGCAGGATCCAGGATGCTGGCAAGCTGCTGCTCGGTTAGAAGCCCCCTCTCACGCACAAGCTCTACTATGCCTTTGCCCGTCCGGAGCGCTTCAGCCGCCAGTTCCGTCGTCTTCTCGTAACCGACGACGGGATTCAATGCTGTAACAGTCCCGATCGATCGCTCCAAGTACAGGCGGCAAACATCCTCGTTCGCTGTGATCCCGATAATGCAGCGCTCACGCAAAGTTCGGGTCGCGTTGTATAGGAGCGTCTGACTTTCGAGCAGACACGCGGCGATCACTGGCTCCATCACGTTCAGTTGAAGTTGCCCCGCCTCCGCCGCCAACGTAACGGTCAGGTCACTGCCGATGACCCGGTAGCAAACCTGATTCACTACCTCCGGAATGACCGGATTTACTTTGCCTGGCATGATTGATGATCCAGGCTGCATAGGCGGAAGGTTGATCTCGTGCAATCCTGCTCGCGGTCCTGAAGATAGAAGCCGAAGATCGTTACAAATCTTCGAAGCCTTGATGCTCAAGCTTTTTAGAACCGAGCTATACAGGACAAACGCTTGTGTATCTTGCGTTGCTTCGACGAGGTTCTGAGCTAGTCGGATGGGCATTCCCGTAATGGCTGCCAAGTGAGCCGTGCAGGTTTCCGCGAATCCAGTCGGGGCGTTCAAGCCTGTCCCGATGGCGGTGCCGCCCATATTCACCTCATGAAGGACAGCTTCGACTCGTTGGAGCGCGTCGATCTCGTCGTCCAGGCTCCGCGCGAATGCCGCGAATTCCTGCCCCAAGGTCATTGGCACAGCGTCTTGAAGTTGGGTGCGCCCCATCTTCACGATGTGATCGAACTCCTTCGCTTTGGTTCGGAGAGAGTCTGTCAGACTTCTCAGCTCCCGAATCAGCTTACGATTTCCGAGAGCAAGAGCGATATGCAGGGCGGAAGGGTACGCGTCATTCGTGGACTGCGAACCATTCACGTGATCGTGAGGATCGCAGTAATCGTATTCTCCCTTGCGCTTTCCCATCAATTCCAATGCGCGGTTGGCAATGACTTCGTTGGCATTCATATTGGTCGAAGTGCCGGCGCCGCCTTGAAAAATGTCCAGCTGAAACTGATCGTGAAGTCGACCCGCGATCAATTCGGCGCAAGCGGCCTCAATACCGTTCGCGATTTCTTTACTGAATTGACCGCAATCCCGATTCGCCCGGGCAGCGGCCATTTTGATCATCGCTAACGCCTCAATGAGCTCCGGGTAGTGTGATAGGGGAACACCTGATATGTGGAAGTTCTCCAAACCGCGGAGTGTTTGAATTCCATAGTATGCGCCTGCCGGGACTTCCCTAGATCCCAGCAGATCTTTCTCGGCGCGGATGTTTGACGATACTTCCGGCATCATCTTTGAACTCCAGTCACGTCACCTGATGCCACGGAAGTAGAACAGGTCTTTTTTTATTGGTTGGCCAGTACTGGAAGCCGCTTCGAGGAGCTTGGAAGGAAGTGGGCAACGCCCTCCCATCACGGGTTCTGTTGAGTCCGTTGGCATCCTGGTCCGCAAGTCTACTGATGGATAGTGCTCGCGGACGGCAACAGGTGGTGAGGGGTTCGCGAAATTATTTACAGCTTACATGTTTATCAATCAATCCTTGTTAAGGACGTGTACGGCTAGTCATCAATGGCGAACAGCCAAGTGGGCAGTGAATGGGAGGCTTAGAAGTTGAGCAATGTCGAGCCGAGAATCGTTATGCCGGACATCTCGAGATACGTTTTGGATAGGCAGCAGTTGAAGCCGCGTTCAGAGTTAGGCGCGATACGGCCCCTAGGGTCTCTGAAGTGCGAGGCTGGAAAGTCACACTTATTCAAATAACGTTTCGACAATACGGACGTTCGGCCAGCAGAGGCGTTTGCGTTGTGCGATGGGTTGCTCTCGCTGTTCTCGCGCCGGCGGTATGGTGCGGGAGTAGGAGATTTCAGTGTGTGAGTAGGGTAACGAAGACATCCAGAGCTATCATGCACAGCCCAAGATACGGTTCGCAAGCATCATTGTGACGGTGGCAGCCTTGACGGCAATTCTTGCTTTTTCCGTCGGCGGGCAGGCGCCGGCGGTAAGCAGACAGCGAAGCCCCGTCGCACCTCGCGCGGAACTGGTCAGGGCAGTACCCCGCACTGGCTAAGGTGGATGCAAAACTGTTCGGAATAGCGTTGGTGAGCACCGATAAGGAAAGCTACACCGTGGGTGACGCGACGACGCCATTCTCTATTCAGTCGATTTCGAAGGTCTATTCTCTCGTGCTCGCGATGGAAGAGGCAGGCGCCCACCAGGTGTTCGCAAAGATCGGTTCCGAGGCTACGGGCCGGCCGTTCAATTCTGTCAGCGCGGTGGTCGATATGCCGACACATACGGGCAATCCGCTTGTGAACGCCGGCGCGATAGCGACGGTTAGCTTGATCAAAGGCAGTGCGGCCGACAAGTGGAACAAGATCCTGAATTTCTACAGCAGGGCCGCAGGGGAACGACTCTCCCTGATTCAGGATATCTACCAATCAGAAGCTGCCACGAACCAGGGTAATCGCGCCTTGGGCTACCTGCTCCTTAAATATGAGAATTTACGCCGACCCCCTGGAATCCGTCGATGTCTATACGAAGCAGTGCTCGGTTGGCGTGAATGCAAGGCAGCTTGCGGTCATGGGCGCAACACTCGCCAATCATGGCGTCAATCCGATTACCGGCGAACGACTGATCAAAGCGGAGCACGTGCCGCACATCCGTTCTGTTATGGCAACCGCAGGCCTATATGACGGCTCGGGCGGCTGGTCGTGGCACGTGGGCCCGCCAGCGAAGAGCGGCGTAGGCAGTGGGATTGTTGCCGTGATTCCCGGCAAGGGCGCCATAGCAGTATTCGCGCCTCCGCTCGATGAGGCTGGAAATAGAGTTTAAGCGCAGAAGGTGATCTCCTACGTTGCGCAGAAACTGAACTACAATCTGTTCTCGCCGCACTCAGTGGGCCTAGCCGAAGTTCGTCAGTATTGAGCTGAAAACATCGAAATTGAGGTCAGAACAAAAACGAAGTACTTTGTTTTGATCGGGCAGAATTGGAAATGTGATGTAGTGTAGACCTACCGTCTTGAACCGATAATCCAAATCATGTCA
>DASQLD010000176.1:0-6131 GCA_035630195.1 Bryobacteraceae bacterium | reverse complement strand
GGATAAGACGTTCTTCTTCTTCTCGTGGGAAGGCTTCCGTCTGCGTCAGGGCGTCTCTTATGTCTATTCGGTACCGACCGATGCCATGCGCGCCGGAGACTTCTCGAACGTTAGGAATGCCGCAGGGGCGGTGGTACCCATTTACGACCCGCTTACCACCTGCGGGCAAAACAATAACGCGCCCTGCGCGAAAGATGCGAATGGCAGCGACATCATTACGCGTCAACCGTTCTCTGGAAATGTGATCCCGGCCAGCCGTATCGATCCCGCGGCAAAAGTGCTCACCGAACGCTGGGGTCGCGCAACCGGACCCGGCAATGCCTTCACTAACGTGAATAACTTTACGACGAATGCTAGTGTCGGCGGTGGCAACGATCAATACAACGGTCGAGTGGACCATGCGTTCTCAGAGAAGAACCACGCCTTCGTCCGGTACACTTACTGGACGAACCTGAACCTTGCCATCGATCCTTACCAAACACAGACCTGCGTTGACCGCTGTACCGAAACCTTCAACAACAATCAGGCCGTATTCGCGGACACCCACTCTTTCTCACCCTCGCTGATAGGGGATCTACGCTTGTCCTACACGCGTTTCCACTACGACCGGACTGCCCTGACCGCTGGTTACGACCTCACCCAACTCGGGTGGCCCTCGTCATTGAACAATCAGGTAGTCGTCCGGGTGCTCCCACAGGCCAGCGTTACCGGTTACAACGGAGTCTTCAGTACGAATGGGACCGGCAGCACCATCGTCGATCGCAACGACGTCTATTCCCTCGCACCCAGCATGACAAAGATCTGGGGCAGTCACACCATCCGGTTCGGCGCCGAAATCCGACGGAGCACACACAATTACTATCAGCAGAACAGTCCCTCGGGCCGGTTCACCTTCGACGCGCTGATGACAGCCGCCAACCCATTTGCCACGGCGGGCACCGGGAATGGCTTTGCATCGTTTCTCCTCGGATATGGCAATGGTGGTGGGGTCAACCAGAACGCATTCGTGGCCGCGCAAATCATCTATGGCGGCTATTACGTCGGCGATCAGTGGCGAGTCAGCTCGAAGCTCACGCTGAACTACGGGGTGCGCTACGAGCAGATGGGTCCCTGGTCGGAGCGCTACGACCGGTTGAGCGTCCTCCAGCCGACGGTCCCCAATGAAGCCGCATCCGCATCGGGCCGCAGCCTCACAGGCAAGCTGGCGCTTGTAAACTCGCCGGATAACCCGAGCCGGAACAACCAAAAGCGCGGGAATCTTTTCTCGCCACGGTTCGGGTTGGCATACCGGCTGGACAACAAGACCGTAATCCGAAGTGGCTATGGCATCTTCTACCTCCCCAATGACGTCCGCTGGAACATGGTGCCGAATAACGACGCAGTGAACTCTTTTGACAATCCCTATAATGGAACGCTGAATGGTTCGGTGACTCCTCTCGATACTCTGAGCAATCCCTTCCCCAGAGGACTCCTCCCCACGCCGGGACGGAGCGAGAATCTGCAGAAGATCCTCATCGGCCAGGGTGTGAATGGAGCTATCTATAACGACCCATACTCGTACGCGCAGCAGTGGAACTTGGACGTTCAGCGCGAATTGCCGGGAGGGTTCGCTCTATCCGTTGCCTATGCCGGTTCGAAGGGTGTGCATCTGCCAGGTCCGGATCAGCAACTCAATCAGCTTCCGCCGGAGTTCATGGCCATGGGCAGCAGACTGCAGGAGCTGGTGCCGAACCCGTTTTTTGGAATCGCTTCCATCGGCACACTGTCGCAACCCACCGTAGCGCGCGGACAGTTGCTGCGGCCCTACCCGCAGTACACCGGATTCCAGATGAAGAATCCCACCAACCGGAACTCCATCTACCACTCCGGTCAACTGAACGTGGAGAAACGTTTTGGCAAGGGCGGCAGCATCACCGCAGCCTATACCTGGTCTAAACTCATTAGCGACACGGACACCATCTCCGGGTGGCTCGAGCAGGGCGGTGGAGCAGGCAACGTGCAGAACCACTACGACATTCGCGGAGAGCGATCTTTGGCTCTTTACGATACGCCGCATCGTGCCGTCATTGCCTACATTGTTGATCTGCCGTTCGGAACTGGACAGCGTTTCGGCCGTAACGTCACCGGCGCAGTCGGCAAGTTGGTGTCAGGCTGGGGCGTAAATGGCGTAACCACCTTCCAGTCCGGAAATCCGTTGCCCGTTAGCGTCGCTGCCAATACCAGCAACTCGTTTGGCGGCGGCCAGCGGCCCAACCGGACCGGACAGCCCGCCAAACTGGAGGGCGCGGCTCAGGAGCGGCTCAATCAATGGTTCAACACCGCTGCGTTCTCGCTGGCGCCGGCTTTCACCTTCGGCAATGCGGCGCGAACGATGCCGGACGCAAGATCTCACGGCATCAGTAACTTCGATTTCACCGTGTTCAAGAACACGGCCATCACCGAGCGTGTCGGCCTGCAGTTCCGCACCGAGGTCTTCAACCTTTTTAATCGCGTCCGCTTTGGTTATCCTGGAACCGCCATGGGGCAGCCGCAGTTTGGCGTGATCAGCGGGCAGTACAACGATCCTCGTCTCATTCAGTTTGCCTTGCGCCTGGTATTCTAACAGGCGCCGCGCAGTATGAGATTTTTGTGCGTTTTTCCGGTCGCGTTAGCTCTACTCGATATTACGCGACCGGAGGGCCTCGACTTCACCCACCACAACTCACCCACCAAAGAGCGCTATCTTCCCGAGACAATGGGCGGTGGTGTGGCATTGCTCGATTACAACAACGACGGGCTCCTAGACATCTTTCTGGTGAACAGCGGGAAGCTCCCGGGCGCCTTCGACCGCCGCAATCCCCGCTACTGGAATCGGCTCTATCGCCAAAATAGCAACGGCAGTTTCACTGACGTCACAGCGAGTGCCGGACTGTCGAACGCTGGCGACAACTACGGCATGGGTGTTGCCGCCGGCGACTTCGATAACGACGGCAACGCCGATCTGTACGTCACCAGCTACGGTCACAACATTCTCTACAGGAACACCGGCAAAGCGCGCTTCGAAGATGTGACAGAGAGGGCGGGCGTGGATGCCGGGGGCTGGTCCGTATCGGCCGGCTTCCTCGATTATGACAAGGATGGAAAGCTCGACTTATTCGTAACTCGGTACCTTACTTATGACCTCACTCGTAATCTCATCTGCGGTACACCGACTCATTCTTACTGCCGTCCTGACAGATACGAAGGCTCCTCGAATCGGTTGTACCGCAACGACGGCAATGGCCGCTTCCGCGATGTAACAGCGCCGTCCGGTATCGGCGCCTACACAGGTAAGGGAATGGGCGTCGCCTTCAACGACTACGACGCCGATGGTTATCCGGATATCTTCGTCGCAAACGACCTGACAGAACAGTTCCTGTTTCATAATTTGCGTAACGGGAAGTTTGAGGAGCGAGCGCTCGACGCGGGTGTCGCCTTCTCTGATGATGGCAAGGTGTATTCAGGGATGGGAGCCGCATTTGCCGATTACGACAATGACGGGCGTCCCGATGTGATTGTGACTAATCTGGCGCTCGAGAAGTGGGCTCTGTATCGAAATGATGGGAACGGATACTTCTCCTACGCGAGCCTCTCGTCTGGGCTCGCGGGACTCGTCGCCCACAGTTCCGGGTGGGGCGTCGGATTGCAGGACTTCGATAATGATGGATGGAAAGACGTGTTCGGCGCCTCCGGTCACGTGCTCGACAACGTGGAACAGATCCATTCCGGATTACGCTACCTCGAGCCCCCGGCGTTATACCGGAACCTTGAAGGAAGATTCCAGAAGAGCGATCTTGGCGCTCTGCCCGCGATAGCAGGTCGCGGCGCCGCCTTCGGTGATCTGAACAACGACGGAGCAATGGACGCCATCGTCTCCGTACTCGGCGGAAATCCCGTTGTCATGATGGGACGTCGGAGCAATCATCACTGGCTGACGCTCAAGTTGACGGGCACGCGCAGCCCTCGCGACGGACAGGGCGCAGTGGTACGCATCGGCCGGCAGTCGGTTTATGCGAGTACGTCGGGGAGCTATCTCTCAGCCAGCGATCCGAGAGTACACTTCGGTCTCGGCGCAGAAACCAAAGTGACCGTCGAAGTGGATTGGCCCGGTGGAAAGCGCCAGGTGCTCTCAAACATCGCTGCGAACCAAATTCTGGAACTGCGGGAGCCGGAATGATGAAAGTGCCGGAATGATGCTGATCGCCGTTCTACTCCTAGCTCTGCAGGTCACGCCGGATCTCCGGCAGCACGTCGAAGCTGGCCTCAAAGCGAAGGCTGCAGGAGATCTCGATGGCGCCGTTCGCGAATTCCGCCGAGTCGCGGAACTGGCGCCGAACCTTGCCCCAGCACACGTCAACCTCGGAGCCGCATATCTCGCCAAGAAGCAGTTCCCCGAAGCGATCGCATCCCTGCGCAGAGCACTCGATCTCGATCAGAATCTCCCTGGCGCTCACGGTATGCTCGGCGCGGCGCTGCTGTCGCAGGGCTACGCTACGGAAGCAGTAACCCATCTAGAGAAGGGTCAGGTGGAGGACCTGCTCGGAGTTGCGCTCCTCGAGTGTGACCGGGCTCGCGAGGCGGTGGAACATCTTGAGGCCGCCCTCCTCAAACGTCCAGGAGATCCGGATTTGCTGTACTACCTCAGCGCGGCCCACGGAGCGCTTGCGAAAGGCGCCTTCGATCGCCTGCGGCATACGCACCCGGACTCCCCGCGCACACATCAGATGATGGGTGAAGCGAACTCGGCGGCCGGGAATCGAACCGCAGCGGAAGAACACTTTCTCGCAGCACTAAAGTCGAGGGAGGACCTACGGGGCGTCCACCTTGCGCTCGGGAATTTGTACCTCCTGTCAGGGGATTATGAAAAGGCCGAAATGGAGTTTCGCGCGGAAGCCCGCCAAGCTCCGGGGTCTGCCGAAGCCGCGTACAAGCTGGGCTCTGTGCTGCTTAGCCGTGGAAATCTACCCGCCGCGGTAGCTGAGTTGAAACGCGCCAATGATCTCCGACCCGGTATGCCGGAAACACTCCTCGCTCTCGGCAAAGCACTGATCTCCTCCGATGATCCCGGATCCGCCATTAGTTTTCTCGAGTCAGCAGCCAAAGCGGAGTGGGGAACCAAGCTGGCCGAAGCCGTCCATCTACAGCTTGCGCAGGCATACCGAAAGGCCGGCCGCTCGGCCGATGCAGAACGCGAGATGAAGCGGTTTCGTGAGCTGCGAAAAACGCGCTAAGCCGCCATAGGTCCAACGTGAAACGGATTCTGCTTGTAGTCCTCCGCACCAGCTTCGCCTGCCTGAGCCGAGATCATTGCGGCCCGAACGGTGGCTTTTATTGCTTTGGCTTCATGAATCTCGTTTCGATTCCCCGGCCCTTCCCTTAAATCCTGAGGCCGAAAAATGAACAACAATAGAGAAGTGTCGCATCCCTGTAGCGGAATCCTAAATGCGTGCTCTTAAGTCCGTTCATCGCCGCTGGCGCGAAGCACGCATGTTCGCCCGAACGATGGCCTCGCCCGATCATCCGATCCTCGCGCAGATTGTGCCCATTCGGCGATGCAATCTGTCCTGCACCTACTGCAACGAGTACGACCGAACTTCAGACCCGGTACCCGCAGAGGTTATGCTTCGCCGGATCGATAAACTCGCCGAGTTAGGAACCGGCATCATAACCTTCAGTGGCGGCGAGCCGACACTCCATCCTGATCTGGACGCGCTGATTCACCGCGTACGCGCAAACGGCGCCATCGCGACGCTGATCACCAATGGCTATCTACTCACCGCCGAGCGAATCAAACGCCTCAACAAAGCTGGACTCGACTACCTTCAGATCAGCATCGACAACGTGGAACCTGACGCGATTTCAAAAAAAAGCCTGAAAGTACTCGATCGCAAACTTCAATGGCTTGCCGAACATGCCGATTTCGCAATTACCATCAACTCCGTACTTGGCAGCGAGATCAAAAATCCAAATGATGCATACAGAATCGCAACGCGCGCGCGTGAACTAGGCTTTAACAGCACGGTAGGCGTTCTACATGACGGCTCTGGCCAACTCAGCCCGCTCAAGCCGGAGCAGCAATCCGTCTATGAAAGCATTCTGGGTCTTGGCGGAGG
>DASQLD010000175.1:0-4960 GCA_035630195.1 Bryobacteraceae bacterium | reverse complement strand
TAACGACACCGGTGTTTTCTTGCTTGAGATCGCGGCACGGCCCATCGGCGGCCTCTGCGCGGATTCGCTGCGCTTCACCGAAGGCGTTGCATTGGAAGCGCTCATTCTCCGGCACGCTCTTGGAGAGAATATCAGCCACATAAAGCGCGAAGACCGGGCGTCAGGAGTGATGATGATCCCAATTCCTGGCAGCGGGATCTACAACGGAGTTGAAGGCTTGGCCGAAGCGGCGGCAGTCCCGAATATCGAAGCTCTGGAGATCACTGCCAAGCAGGGACAGAGATTGCTGAGGTTACCGGAAGGCGCCAGCTATCTCGGTTTTATCTTTGCGCGCGCTGCGGCGTCGGAGGACGTCGAGAGAGCGCTGCGTGAGGCCCATCAGCAACTACGATTCGACATAGCAGTGGAGCTGCCAGTGCTTCGTCCCAGTGCCTAATTTTTGGCTTGAGCCGGAACGTATCCCGGCGGAAATGCCGATCCCTCCCCGAAGAAATACTGCTCCATCTGGGTCATCAGAAACTGCTGAGCGTCAGGTAGCGCGAGATTCAGACGATACTCGTTCATGATCATCTTCATCTGCTCGATCCACAGCTTCCACGCCTCTTTCGATACCGATTCGAAGATCTTTTGACCTAGCTCGTTATCGAATGGTGGTTCGTCAAGACCGGGCATCTCACGCTGAAACTTGACGCACATGACGGTGCGCCCGCTCCGGTTCGCTTCCGGCTCCGCTGGAATTCCACTTCGTCCGCAGCCCATCGAAATACCTCTCTCTACTCTTCTAACACGCAAATCTCTGGAAGATTGCGATAATCTTCGGCATAGTCCAGGCCGTACCCGACAACAAACTCGTCCGGGATACGGAATCCGACGTATTTTACGTCGACTGGGCGCAGCCGGCGGTCGGGTTTGTCGAGCAGGGTCACAATCCGTATAGATTTCGGCTTCCGCTGATGGAGAACTTGCGTTAAATACGACAACGTAACGCCGCTGTCCACAATATCCTCAACAATCAGAACGTCCATCCCTTCGATGGATGTATCCAAGTCCCGCGTCAAACGGACTTCACCTGAGCTGGTCTTGCCACGACCATAACTCGAGATTCCTATAAAATCCAGCCGGACGGGTCGTGTAATGGCGCGCGCCAGATCGGCGTGAAACATGATCGCGCCTTTCAGGATTCCAACTAAATGAATCGGGCCATCGTAATCGCTGTCAATCTCGGCGCCTAATTCCCGGACGCGATCGGCGATCTTCTCTGCTGAAATTAGGACCCGCAGCTTGGAGCGAGTCATGAACCTAATCGGCTACACGATAGCGTGTGCTCGGGGGGCCCAGATGAATGTGCGGAGCGGTCGCTTTGCCTCGGATGGCTGCGCGGAAGGCGTAGTAAGGAAGCTTGGCCTTCTGTAGATAGGACCGAAGCCAGGAGCCTTCCCTCTGATCGGGGTTCAGGGCAATGTCGACACGGCCCCGGTGATTGAATCCAAGTGAACGGTGGAGAGCAGTATCTCCCTTGGCGCTTACCGGCAATACTCTTCCAAACTGCCTTTGGAAGGCCGAAGAAATGCGAATAAAGTCTGTTTCACGGAAAATACCGCTACCATCGAACCGCTCGATCAGCCGTCCCGTGCTCAGTACCGGACCAGCCTCATCCAGTTCGCCTTCGGCATCGGCCTGCGCGGAGAGATCCTCCACCAGCTTCGCCCGAAAGTTGGCAAGGTCGAGGGCCTTTTTCCGGTACTCCAAATCTTCGAGCAGTGCTGTAAGCGAAGCGCGCGCGACGATGCCCTCGGCAACCAGATCCTTCGTCCGCTCGTACCTTTCCTGTTGCCGGTCTACGAGGCGTTGAGCCGCCGCAGTCATCAATTCGGATTGTTCTTTCGTAAAATCTTCGATTCGAACCGTTCCGTACAGAGTTCTGCGGAGGATGGAATTATCCTCAGCATCCGCAAATTCTGCCTGCGCCTGTTCCAGACGCGCCCGCGGAATACTCCCTGACTCAGACATCACGCGAAGCCGATCCACTTCCATGCGCTTCAGCTCCGTCATGTCGATGCCCTGGGCATACACGCCCTCCGCGGCAAGCATGGCGATACCGAAGCCCGCTATAACAAATAGACGCACTCTTATAATTGTAGTACGATTACGGGCAGGAGGTCACGTTATCCGCGAAGTAGAGAATTCCCCAAACGCGGCCCTGGAGAAGGAAAGTTCCGAACCTTCTGAGCCATCGTGGGTTACCGCAGCTCGCGCGGCTCAAGCTAAGAAAGCAGTAGACTTGGTCGTCCTCGATCTTCGGGAGATTACCAGCTTTGCCGATTACTTCCTCATCTGTACCGGTACCAATTCCCGTCAGAATCAAGCTATCAGTGACGAGATCTACCTTCAGATGAAATCTCGTGGCGAGATCCCTGTCAGCCTGGAAGGGTATGACAATGGGGAGTGGATCCTGCAGGATTACGGCGACTTGATTTGCCACGTTTTCCTGGAGCGTACACGGGCCTACTATGACCTCGAGCGGCTGTGGCGGCACGCTAAGCGCGTACAGATTCCCGCCGAGGCCGCCTAGACAAGAATGCTGCCGGTGGTAACCAAGACACCGCCGGCAGTCTCAAACTCCGCCATCATAGCTCGCGCGTCGGGTTCGTTTAGGTGACGAATGGCATCCATTACCAATTCCACTCGCTTTCCAGTTCGAATCAGTCCCCACGCAGCGCATCTGACGCAGATTTCGGTCACTACCCCGTAAACTACAAAGCGCTCGGCCCCGATCGACTCCAGTAGCCCAGGGAGCCGTGGATTGCTGAATACGTCGAGACTCTGCTTTTCGAGCAACATCTGGTGAGCGCCAGCGGGCCACACATCTAGACCTGCCTTCGACGAGACGACCACTCTCTGATCCAGCAGCGTGGCTTGAGGTTTCGCTTGTCCTACAGTTCCCGCTACACAATGTGCCGGCCAGTCGTGGAACTCCGGGTCATTCTCACTGTGCGCATCCGTATCCGATATCAGCGGGAATCCATTAGAGGCCGCAAAGTGATTTAGGCGCCCCACGTTACGGACGATCTGTTCGGCGCCGGGTACGTACAGGGCTCCGGCCGGATAGAGAAAATCTATCTGCGTGTCGACATCAAAGAAGATCGTCCTCATAACTCCAAGCTTGCGCGGTGCTTCTCCGCCAAGGCCGTCAGTTGACTGCTGTATCCAATTGAATGGGATGCTGACACGCCCTGAATTGCTTCGGCACAGTAGGTTCGGATCGACGATAGCACGGGCGAAACTTCAACCGGTTTCCCCTGAAGAATGACTGGTTGCAACAACGCAGTCGGCGAGCCCTCCTTCGACGAGGTTGATCCGCACTCGTCCGCCACGCCGATGATGTCCCGTGTTCGATATCGAAAGATCTGCTTCGCGGCAGGGTACGTCCGCTTGTCAGCCGAATACTTTGCGACATAGCGGTTTTCGGTTCCGCTAATCACCTCGACGAGTTTGTACACGACAGACAAGGCTGGAGCGTCTGCTGATGTCGTCAAGTCTGTCCCTACGCCAAAGGAGTCGATCGGCGCGCCGCCGGCGACGAGTTCTCTAATGCGATTCTCATTGAGGTCGTTCGTGGCCATAATCTTGGCTTCGGGCAATCCCCCTTCGTCGAGGATCGTTCGGACTTTTCTCGACAACTCCGCCAGATCACCGCTATCGAGACGTACGCCCCAAAGCGGCTTGCCAAGTTCGACAGCCTTGCGAGCTCCTTCCAGCGTGTCATAACTGTCGATCAAATACACTGTGCCCGGGCCTAGTAACTCCTGCAAGTGCCGATACGCATCAACTTCCGCGGCGAATGACAACACCCAGGAGTGTGCGGAGGTTCCGAAAACCGGAATACCGTAGCGATAACCGGACTCGACATTGCTCGTGCCATCGCAACCGGCGATATACGCAGCTCTGCCCGCAAGCACGCCGGCGTCCGGTCCATGCCCTCTACGAGATCCGAATTCGACGACGGAGCGTCCTTGGGCAGCGGATACAACCCGCCACGCCTTCGCCGCGATCATCGACTGGTATCCGAGCATTGACAGCAGATACGTCTCTGGGACCTGCGCCTCAATGATGGGAGCCCGCACAATGGCTATCGGCTCACCGGCGAAAAACGGCGTCCCTTCCGGCATCGCAAACAGATCACCGGTGAAGCGGAACGTCACCAGATAGTCCCAGAAGTTTGGGGACGCGCGTTGAAACTGCGGCAGCGTGCGTAAATACTTGATTTGATCGGTATCGAATCTCAGATTAACGAGATACTCGACTGCCTGTTGCAATCCCGCCGCTATCAAGAAGTCCCGGTTCGCAGGTAAACGTCGGACGAACAACTCAAACACGGCAACATCAGAAGCGCGACCGGACTCAAAATATCCAGCTGCCATTGTGAGCTGGTAAAGGTCCGTATGTAGCGCGCTCATTTCTTAGGAGGTGGCGCTTCTTTCACATCCGCCGCGGCGCGCTGTATTTCCTCGACATTCTTAGAGTCGAGTTCGTAAATGGCTGGTTCGGCCTCGCGCCGGGCGAAGTAACTGTTGCCGTTCCTGGCGATCTGCACCTTCTCGACACGTTTCCCACTGTCGGAAGTCACAGAAATTTCGATGAGTGGCGTTGTGAAGCCTGTGTTGACAAACTTAATGGCGCTCAGATCGCGCAGCTTATCAATCAGCGACTGTACACTCGTCGCATCCATCTGTTTGCCTCCCTGCAGCCACTTCTCGCCTGTCTTCTGCAAGGTGTATTGCTTGTCGCCGTCGCGGACCAGAACGTTCGTAGGTTCACTGAAGGCGAAGTCGAATAGCTTTTTATTGAGGAAGTCGTCAACCGACTTGTTTAAACCCTCGCCGATATCGGAGGCAATCTTGAAAACTCCTACTACGGCAGAACTACGGGCGAAGTAGTCGGCTCCCTTCTTCCGTACCTC
>DASQLD010000174.1:0-3887 GCA_035630195.1 Bryobacteraceae bacterium | reverse complement strand
TCGGTCGGGGCGCACATCGGCAGCCGCCAAACGGGCTCAAGTAGGCCCATCATCGCCATAGCGGCTTTGACGGGAATCGGATTCGATTCGATGAAGAGCACATCCATTAGAGGAACGAGCCGGCCGGTGATCGCCATATCGTTGGTCTCAGCTAACTGGCTCATCTCTTTGGGCACTACGTTGGAGGCGACGGAGATTATGCCTTTGCCGCCTATGCCCAGGACTGCGGAAGTGAGGATATCGTCGCCGGAGAGCAACGTCAGATCCGGAGCGAGAGCGCGGATGCGCGTCATTTGCGCGAGCGAGCCCGAGGCTTCCTTAACCGCGACGATGTTTTCGATTTCGGACAGACGCTGCAATGTTGCAGGCTCGACGTTCACGCCAGTACGGCCAGCGACGCTGTAGATGACGATCGGGACATCGACTGCTTGAGCGATGGCTTTGTAGTGAAAGAACAAGCCGTCCTGCGTGGGCTTGTTGTAGTAGGGAGTGACTGAGAGGATGCCGTCGACGCCGAGCGTTTCGACTTCTTCGGCGAGCTCGATGACTTCGGCGGTGTTGTAGCCGCCAGCGCCTGCTACGACGGGAACTTTGCCCTTGGCTTCTTCGACGGTGATGGCAACAACGCGCAGATGTTCATTGCGCGTCAGGGTCGGACTTTCGCCCGTGGTGCCACAGGGAACGAGGAAGTGGACGCCTCCCTCGATCTGCCGTTGAATGAGTTTCCGGAGAGTCTCCTCATCCAGCGATCCGTCGCTTTTGAACGGCGTCACGATCGCCGTGCCACATCCAGTAAACATGCTCATGCTCCTCTAGGAGAATAGCGTCTCGCCGAACTCGTACAAACCACGCTTGCCGTTGATCCAGGTTGCGGCTTTCAATGCGCCGCGCGCGAACCCTTCCCTGCTCCGGGCAGCGTGGCGGAGAGTGATGGTATCCGCGGCGGAATCGAAGCCGATATCATGCGTTCCCGGATGGCGGCCGGCTCGATTGGAACTTACATCGATGTTTCGAGTGTACCCTGCGGACTTCATGTCCCCAATCAGTTTCAACAATGTACCCGATGGAGCGTCGGCTTTCGTATCGTGGTGAATTTCCCAGGCCCATGCGCCGTATTCCGGCTGATCCTTGAGCAGACGGGCGGCTTCCGCGACGAGGCGGGAAAAGACCTGGACACCGATGGAGTAGTTGGGGCTCCAAACTAGGCCGATGCCGCTGTCCTCGACTACTTTTCGGACATGGTCAAAATCCTTGGTCCAGCCGGTGGTTCCTATTACTGTGTTCACTTTGAGAGCAGCCAACTTTTCGATGTTGTGAACGACGGCTTCGGGGGTTGAGAATTCGATGGCGACGTCCACATCCTTGAACGCTTCGGCAGTAATGCTGTCGTGAACGTCAATTGTCGGACCGACTTCGATGCCCGCTTCGGGCGCTAGCTGGGCGATGAGACGGCCCATTTTGCCGTAGCCTACGAGTGCGATCTTCATGCGTAAAGAGCGGGCTGAAAGCCCGCTGCAGGCTGAAAGCCTGCCCCACAAAGCAATTTGGGTTCAGTGGTAGTTAGGATCTTCATGCGGCGAATACCGCCGTGTCGAGATTGCGGAAGAACTCGGCGTGCAGCCGCTCGACTGCTGCTTTGAGATCGTCCTGGGCGACAGCCACGCTGAGATTCAACAATGAGGCTCCTTGCGAGATCATGCGGATGTTGATGTCGGCCAAGGCGGCGAAGGCGCGGCCGGCGACACCGGGCGTGTGGCGAATATTATCGCCGACGAGGCAGACGATGGCTTGGTCATCTTCGACGGTGACATCCGCGAACTGACGCAGCTCGCGGAGGACGTCTTTCAGGCGCGATGTATTGTCGATGGTCAACGAGACGCTGACTTCGGTGGTGGCCACCATGTCGACGGAGGTCTCATAGCGATCGAAAACTTCAAAGATGCGGCGGAGAAAACCGTGTGCCATCAACATGCGGGTCGACACGATGTTGAGCATGGTGATTTTCTTCTTGCACGCGATGGACTTGGCGACGTTCGCGCATTGAACGGTTTCGCGGACGATCAACGTGCCTTCGACTTCGGGCCGGCGCGAGTTGAGGATGCGAACGGGAATGTTCTTCTCGATCGCGGGCACTACGGTGGATGGATGGAGTACTTTCGCTCCGAAGTACGCGAGTTCGGCCGCTTCGGCGAACGAGATGGTTTTGACGCGATGTCCGCCTGGCATTACTGTCGGGTCGGCTGTGAGCATACCGTCGACATCGGTCCAGATTTGGATTTCTTCGGCTCCGATTCCGGCGCCGACGATGGCGGCAGTGAAGTCGGAACCGCCGCGACCGAGGGTTGAGGTGACTCCTTCTTCTGTGGCGCCGATGAAGCCGCCCATCACTACCACTCGATCAGCCGCAAGATTTGGCACGGTTGCGGCTAACCGCGAATACGTTGGCGGAAAGAGCGGAGCGGCCTGCGTGTGCCTGGTATCGGTCACGATGACATCGCGGGCATCGACATGCGTTGCGGGGATGCCGAAGTTTTGCAGCGCTAGAGTCACGATTTCGCTTGAGAGGCGTTCGCCGTAGCTCGAGATGGAATCGGTGGCGCGCGGCGTTAGCTCGCCCATGACGGCGACGCCTTTGACTAGATCTCCGAGTTCCTGGAAGAGGCCGTTGACGATGTGTTCAAGTTCTTCGAGCCGCTTTTCGCCTGCGATTTTACGGCCTTCGGTCAGGTGAGATTGATGTAGTTCCTCGAGCAAGTCGAGTGCTTTGTCGCGATTCCCTTCGACAGCCTCGCTGGCGATGGCTAGTAGTTTGTTCGTCGTCTTTCCCATCGCCGACACAACGACGACCGGCATTCGAGGAAGACGGGCGCGCACGATGTCGGCAAGCTTCTCAATGGCGGCTGCTGATTCGACGGACGTGCCGCCGAACTTCATGACGATCATTAGTCGAGCATTCCTTCCGAGTACATGAGCTCGGCGTTAAGGACGGCGGCTCCGGCTGCGCCTCGCACGGTGTTGTGGCCACAGGCCAGGAACTTGTAGTCGAAGACTGGGCACTCGCGGAGACGGCCTACGAAGACGGCCATGCCATTCTCGCGCTCGACATCGCGACGTGGTTGGGGGCGGTCGGGCTGCTCCATATAGATGAGCGGGCTGGGCGGCGCGCTGGGTAGATTTTTTTGCTGAGGGACGCCTCGGAAGTTCTCAAAGGCTTCGCGCAGACTTGCGACTCCGGGTTTGTCTTTGAGCTGCACCGATACGCAGCAGAGGTGGCCATCGACTACGGGGACTCGATTGCATTGGGCGCTGACTTTTGAGGGAAGCGGACGGAATTCGCCGTTGACGAGATCGCCCATGATTTTTTGCGTCTCGGATTCCATTTTTTCCTCTTCACTGCCGATGAAGGGTACTACGTTGGCGATGATGTCCATGGACGCGACACCGGGGTAGCCTGCGCCGGATACGGCTTGCAGGGTGGTGACCATGATTCGCTCGATGCCGAACTTTTTGAGCGGGCCGAGGGCTAGCGTCATTACGATGGTGGAGCAGTTCGGATTGGTGACGATCTGCCCTTTCCAGCCGCGGGCGCGCTGCTGCAGCGGGATGATCTTGAGGTGGTCGGCGTTCACTTCGGGAACCAGCAGGGGCACGTCGGGTTCCATGCGGTGATTGCGGGAGTTTGAGACGACTACGTGGCCGGCTTGGGCGAATGCGCGCTCAATGTCCGTTGCGACCGATGAATCCATTGCGGAGAAGACGAGGCGCGGAGCATTGCCTGGCTTTGAATCGTTGACGTTGAGGCCGGCGATGTCCTGGGGCATGGCTCCGTCGAGACGCCAGCTTGTGGCGTCGCGGTATTTCTTGCCGGCGGAGCGGTCGCTTGCGCC
>DASQLD010000173.1:0-6630 GCA_035630195.1 Bryobacteraceae bacterium | reverse complement strand
TCGCGTTGTTCCGGGAATGAATGGCGGCTGGATTCAGCTCGCCGGTCCGCTCGCCCGCATGGCGCAATTCAAACAGATCGAGACGACGCAGTTCAACATGGCGATGCAGCAGCGACGTTATCCGCCAACCCGAATCGCCTATTCCCCGGCGCTCGCCGCCGCTCGAATGGTAATGCTGCCGGGCGCTACGTACGTTGATCCCGATTTTAGCTGGAAGTATGAAGTCGGACCATCCGGGACGACATTCGTTCAGGGAAACGCGCTCGGAGCGGAGTACAACGGCACCTTATGGATTGGTTCCGCTAGGAGCTTCGAGGTAGTTGGCGGTACGGGAGGCAGTTTGTATCGTTTTCGTATGATGTCCGATCGGCTGCACGTCGACGTTAGCGCGGATGCCCGACTCGCCGACAGGGTTGCGGATAATGTGTTCCGACCGCAGAAATTCGACGGCACAGAAAGCGAAACACTGATCATCGGTAGAGGCTTCGGAACCACTACTGCGATCGAACAGGGGCCCGACGGGAACCTCTACGTCGTGTCACTGACAGACAACAGGATTTACAGAATCAGCCGCAGGCCGTAAGGAGAATCAAGATGAAACTGAACCGCGAAGGCTGTACGATCTATGGCCTTAATCAAGCGCAGGTACGCGTCGGGACCATTGGGTACAATCCAGCCCATCATTTCTATCGTGAAGCGAGTTCGGGTCGGCTTCACGGCATCGATGACCTTCCGGCAATTCTCGACCGTCGCGTCGAAGAACTCCTTCGAAAGGTTTTTGGGATGAGGTCCGTACCAAACAGTTGGATGATACGAACCCGCGATGTCGACACAACAAAGAGCGCCCAATGCTTCGGATAGCGCTAGACGGTTGGTGACGTACTCCATGTTTTTACGTCGCTTCTCGAGATCCGGGTCGAGCATGTTGACCCATGCGCCAACCTCAGAGATTACGACTTGCTCTGCAGCGAAAGCTTTGCTGATTGCCTTGACGCGGTCCGTGTCTTCTACTGTTACCTTTGGACAGTAGGCTGCGCTATAGCCGAGCTTCTTGTGCTCGCGCGCGATCTCAACGGGATCCTCGCTCTTGAGAAACACCGGGCCGCCCAACCGCACGGAATGTGCTCCATTGCGCGCGAAAGCAGCGCTTCCCAGTCCGGCGGCCAGAAATGACCGGCGTGTTGTCATTCCTCGATTCTAGTTCGTTTGGCTTGTCAGCCGATGCGCTAGTTCGGCTCGGGTCACCGGTCCGGTGCGTTGTATGGTCATTGACGGCAGCGGTTTAGGGAAACGATCTTCGCGCCAATCGGTCCAGTAGAAAGGCAGCGTCTCGTGGAACCAATTGCGGTGATCCACGGCCATCCATCCTTCTCGCACGACATGGTCGATCGCCGCCTGACCCTGCATCGGTTTGCCCATGTACGTTGCCAGGATCGCAGCGGCCTCCGCGCGTGTGACGGGGCTTTGCGGAGAGGCATGAAGATTGTGCTGATCGAGAGGATAAAGTCCGCGAATCGCAGCCAGGTGAACTGCCGGGAAGTCCGGGTGATTCGTTGGGAGATCGTCGAACCAGACAATCGGAACGCCACTACCAACAATTTCGGCTTGTACTTCCGAGGCCGATGGCACACGCTTGGTTTTCAGAAAACGGCTAGCAATGACGGCTGCCGATTCGCCGACATTCCACTCGATCGGGTGGAGACGGAATGCACCGTTGGTGAGGTGTGTAACGCCTATATTTTTTGCCGCCGCCATAAGATTTGACACGCCTTGCGGGAACAGCGCAGACATCGGGATCTGAAACGGCTTCGGCATCATCATACGGCCCCGTTCGTTGGCTCCGCACGGGTGAATATCGACCATATAGAAGCCGGTGCCGATCGAATCGGGATACCACCGAGCGCGTACGGCTTTTGGGTCATCGATGTGAAGGTCCTGCTCGCGAACCGGTTCCTTCACGCGAATACGGCGGGATTCACGGATGTAGGGATACTTGGACAAACCGTCCTGTGATTCCATCACGTCCTTCCGCAGCCGGAAGCCTGGATAGCCTGAACCCTTGCCGTCGTCGCGAGGCACGTCGCTCTGAAGCCAGTACAGAAAAGAAAACGATACATTTTTAGCTGCCTGCAAAATGCGCGCTGTATCCTCCGGCGATCGATCGAGGAGAGACTCGTCGTGATAATCCTGGCGAGGCCAGTTCATTAACGCGAGATCTTGTGGAGCAGAGGAGCCTCGGAAATTCTTGTGAGCCAGCAGCCGCCGCCAGGGGAAGAACGGCTTTGGTGACATGTTGTTCGGAACGGGCGGATCTTCTCCAAACACGTTGTACTGGAATATTCCACGCCATCCGAACTCGGCCGGATAGTTCATTCGCAAAGAAAAAGGTTGCGAGTCGCGGATCCTTTCGTAGCCCGCAGGCTTCGCCACACGATGGTCGCCAGCAGGATCGAAGTCGATTGCGAATGTGTATGTGAAGCTCTGCACGCACGCCGGGTTGGGCTCGGGCGCAGCGTGTGGCTCCGCGGTTTCAGCACGCGCCTCCGATCCGACTATGTAGGGGACCTTGGCGAGTGGCAACAGATCTCCAGTCTCCGTTGCATCGAGTACGAAGCCCGCGCGTAGTCGAACCACATCGCGCTTGTCGAAGCGATATGCCAAAACGGACTGAATCATCCCGTTTACAACTGTCGCGTCTATGATCTTTGTGCGTAACAAGAGCTGCAGACGCGATTCGTGGGATTTCAACATCTGTTGCAGGATGCCGATTGCGACCTTGGGCTCATAGCAAAGCGAAGACACGTAGCATGCGCCAGGGTTGAAGTTTTCGATTTGACGCGCGGCAGGCGTCAGATCGTAAGTCTTGCGATAGTGATCGCGAATGGCTTTCCGAAAATCGTGATAAGACCGGGTGGCGCCGGAAATCTCGATGAATTTATGCTCGTCAAGCGCCGGCACGGAGTGAAATTGGCCTCCGATTGTGTCTGTTTCTTCTGTCAGGCAAACTGAGTGACCGCGTTCGAGAAGCCGTAGCGTCGCTGCGACTCCGCCGACGCCTGCTCCCGCTACCAGTACCTCGCAACTAACTTCTGAAGCTTGCGCTGGAGATGGCGCCCTGATGATTGCGGAACGGTAATCGCCGGTCGCGCGCACGCTCTGCACGTCGACCACTTCGTAAGTTTGCGCGAACATTTGTCCTGTAAGCAGGACGAAGACGAGATGATTCGTTGACACTTGGCCAGTTTAACGTGGGACAACTACTAGTTCGGCGGCCGCATGTTGAGGACGACGACCTCGTCCGCGCCTTCCTGGCCGAATGCTAATCGTGTTGGGAGTCCCTTCATTGCAACCACATACGAGTTCTGTGGAGTAGCCGGAACCTGACCTCGAAGAAAATACCATTCTGCGTCGTCGCTGAAGCCCTCTTCGTACGGATGGTTCTGTATTTCCGGAGCGACAAGAGACCGTTCCTCGGGCAGAATCGCGAATAGGACCGGATCCCACCGCTTCATCTTGGGACGAAACTCGAAGGTGTACCGGAATGGTCCTTTCTCCAAAGGCTGCAGCTTCGCTACGTATGGCGGCAAGCCGGTTTGGTTTGACGCTACTCCCGGAAGATCGGCGCCAAGGGCCGCACTGAGGCGGCCTCGCCATTCCGGATCATCCACGAATATTCGCGAGCTGAGTGAGATTTGTTCTGCCTTCGCGAGCGTGTCGGCATTCGTAGGTAGTCCGATTCGCGGGAAGCCGGCTCGCTGGGCTTCGGCGTGTTCGACAACTCTGCGTAACTTGTCGATGCGATCTCCTCCGAGCGATTCCGCCGAGGCGTACAAGATCCAAGCATCGCATTGATCCGGTCGCCCAAGGAATGCGGGCATGAGCCGGTCGATCTTGTCATCCTCTCCAGGGAACAACGGATGGAGTCTAGTGCGGAGTCCGCTACGGCTAATCTCCTGCGCCAGATAGTCGATATCTCCATCGATGTTATTCTCTGTCGCGAAAGTGATCCAAACGAACCCCATGCCTCACTTTACACTTCTACGCGCGCAAGAATCGCGGCTTGTGCGCTCTCTTTTCCAACCCACTCCCGCACAGCCTCTTCAAGCTTGTCCATGTGAACTGGCTTGGTGAGATAGGCGTCCATTCCCGCGTTTAGACAGAGTTCCCGATCCTCCGCCATGCATCTAGCCGTCAGAGCAACAATTGGCGTGCGCGCGTTGAGACCGGTCGTGGCGCGTATCCGGCGAGTGGCCGCATAACCGTCAATTTCAGGCATCTGGCAGTCCATGAAGATGAGGTCGAAAGTGCGCTCGCTTGCGGCTTGAATGGCTAATGCTCCGTTGCCGGCAACTTCCACGACGCAACCCAGTTTCTCCAGCATCCGCATGGCGACCCTTTGGTTTACCTGATTGTCCTCTGCAAGCAGAACCAAAGGCCTCTGGTTCTCTCGCGTCGCATCGCGAAGGCGGAGAAGTGAGATCGAATCCCGCTGAGTTTCCAGCGCTGACGCGATACGGCTCGGCGTCACGGGCTTTCGAACGCGAGAATATGCAGGATTGGAAACGGATCCATTTGTCAGCACGACAACTCGAGTGGCGCGACGAGGATCGATCCGGTCCAGTGCTGATTCATCGACGATCACGGCATCGTACTCACCGCTGAGTAGTTCGGTCCTGAAGTCCGTCAACACGTGCTCACAATTGAGCGATCGGGATAGGGCGCGCCCCCGTAATTCGATTGAATCAACGACCGCGAGCCTCTTGCTTGTTGGGTCGAGGGACGTTACTTCCTCAGATTCTGCGGGTCTAAGCCGCAACTCGAAAGAGAACGTTGAACCGAGACCGGGTGAGCTGCTTACCGTGAGCCAGCCTCCCATGCTCTCGATCAGACGCTTAGAGATTGTCAATCCCAGTCCCGTTCCGCCGTAACGTCGTGTCGTCGATGCATCCGCCTGCGTGAACGACTGGAATAACGCCGGCAACTGCTCAGCCGGTATGCCGATGCCAGTATCATCTACGGAAACGCGTATACCGTTCAGGTTTGAACCTTCTGCCCAGGCGTGCACCCGAATCAGGACATGACCTTGATGAGTAAATTTGATTGCATTGGCCACCAAGTTCGCCAGCACTTGGCGGATGCGCGTTGGGTCGCCAAAATTCCAGCGGGGAATGGTCGGAGACATGTCGAAAATGAGGTCGATCGACTTCTCGACAGCGCGGGCGCCAAGAAGATCCACCACATCTTCCACCAATTGCCGGAGGTCGAAGCGGACGCATTCGATCTCGAGTTTTCCCGATTCGATTTTGGAGAAATCCAGAATGTCGTTAATGATGGACATCAATGAGTCGGCCGATGTGCGGATTGTGGAAATGTACTCTCGCTGCTCGACATCGAGTGGGGTTTCCGAGAGAAGTTGTACAAGCCCCAAAACGCCATTCATCGGTGTTCTAATCTCGTGGCTCATGTTCGCCACGAACTCCGATTTGACTGTCGAAGCGCGCTCAGCGATCGACTTCGCTCGGCGAAGGCGGCGCGACTGGATCAGTATGCAGGCAAGCAAAACGCCGGCGATCCCCAGCACGCCGATTAGCATCATGTTGCGCCGCTCCGCTTTAGCGAACTCATGCATGCTCAGCGTTTCATAAGAATCAAGCAGGTACTTGAAATACGTCGACGATACGAAGCCTTCGCTCGCCAAAGTCTCAATCTCTGCGCGCAGGCTTTCGGCGGCGGCCACAGCGAGTGGAGAATCGAGCCTGGCGCCGACTCCGAACCGCGTCACGGCTCCGGGGATCGCCTTGTACTCGAGATCGATCCCACTACAGGACTTCGGCTTCACGAACTCGGCGGACATATCCGGCGCCCGTTCTTCGAGAACGCCGGCATCAATGCGTCCGGAGCATACGACATCGAACACCTCAGCGATCTTTCCGATTGGGTAGGTCTTAAACCTGCCGATTCTATCTTTTATCGCTTCTTTGAGGAGCCAGTTCGTGCCAACGTAAGCGACCGTTCGTCCGTTCATATTAGTGGGATCGATGCCCGATTTTCGTCGCGTGACCATCCAGTAACGGGTCAGCAGGTACGGCGTGGTAATGTGCAGGGTCTTATGGCGATCGGGCAGGTCGGCCAGCAAGGGCGACAGTTCGATTTGTCCGGATTTCATGACCGCATCGGCTCCGTGGTACGTCGGAACCCATTCGAGGGGAATTTTCCGTCTGCGGGCGGCTTCCGCGACGATCTCTATAACGGGACCCATCGGTTTGCCGTCAGGCGAGATGTTCTGATGCGGCGAGGACTGCGTGAAGCCTATCTTTAGCGCTCTGTTGAACTTAACGGGTTGCTCTACGAAGAGGACGAAAGCGGCGATGGCAGACATGGCGAGCAAAACTGCCATGTTCGCGATGCCTTTCCGCCTGAAAAACCTCTGGAGCCTCCTCATCTCAAAATACGTATCGACGAGGAACAAGCCCCCTTTAAGTTTTATATTTCCTACGAATTTTGTGCTCTAGGTAGGCCAATGGGTTGAAGGACTTGGGCGTACTTCCACCTCGTAGCCGATCGCCTGGATTCTTTGCATCAGTCGCTTGGCAGTTCGCAAGGGATTGCGAAGGTCATAGAAGTTGCCGC